>CAYUIL010000005.1:0-24804 GCA_964444715.1 uncultured Pirellulales bacterium
GTCCCGCTGGTCAAGCAGATTATTCGCCTGGCCACCGCCCATCTCGATGCGTTGTATGTTGTCATTAAGTCCGGCAATCTGGCCGGCGAGAGTATTAACCTGGTCGACGATGTTCTCGGCCTGCAGTTTGATTTGCGTTTCAAGGTCGGTCAGGAAGTCGCCGAGCGTTCTGAATCGGCCAGCCATCGCATCGGCTGACATAAGCACTTCGTTCTGGTAAATATCCTGGTCCGGATGAGCACTCAGGTCATTTAACGCATTGAAGAACTTGTCGAGGGCAGCACTCAGGCCGGCATCCTCCGTAAGCTCACCAAATGCCGCCTCTACGCTGCTGAGCGTATCGGTTTCCTGTGAAACCTGGCTGAGCGAGGACTGCTGCCGAAGAATCTCAAGTTCGAGAAGCGAGTCGATTGTCCTGCTGATACTTCCGACCGCAACGCCGCCGCCGATGAGCAATCCGCCCTCCTGACGCGCGTAGGCAGAGGTCAGGTTAATCCTCTGACGATGATAGCCCTCAGTGGCGGCATTGGCAATGTTGTTGCCAATGACATCAAGCCCCTTGCGGGCCGCATCCAATCCGGAAAGCCCTATTTCAAAATTCCACATTTTGTCTGTGTCCCTGTCATAGGCGCATACTCATAAAGGCGGCGTTGTCCTGACGCGTGGTCAGGCCTGCCGAATCATAGCAAACCAGGCCGGTCCGGCCGCGTTCGAATACAATCTTCAAAAGAAGCGAATTTATCCTCGCACAATCCGACAACAGTGCGACCGTGGAAACGTATTCTCTCCGCAGGTGTTCCA
The DNA here is from genome assembly GCA_964444715.1 of uncultured Pirellulales bacterium. Taxonomy (GTDB): domain Bacteria; phylum Planctomycetota; class Phycisphaerae; order Sedimentisphaerales; family Anaerobacaceae; genus Fen-1362. Next base: position 802 of record CAYUIL010000005.1, read on the forward strand.
CCAGGGCCTTCAACTTCTGCTGGCTTTCAGCAATAGCGGCTTTTGCCGGCCCTGCAACACGCGTTTTGAGAACAGACAACGTCAACTTCTCCGGCTTGAAGCCGAGCAGTCCGGCCATCTCCTCGCGTATCAGGCATCGGCGTCGCTCATTGGCCGAATACTCCTGTGCCTCGGTTCGTATTTCTTCAAGAAGCCGGCCAAGACCCTGTTCATCCCGCTTTATCACAAAGCCGCGAAGCTCGTTGAGATGCAGCGAGGTCCGTTCAATATGCTCGATATCTCGTTCAAGGACACCCAGTAATTCTTCCGCCTTGTGCGATAATTCGACCATTTGCTCGTTCATAGACTCTCATCCAGTGACTGCGCGGGTGTGCTTTTGTTTTGCAGGTCGGTGAAGAACCGAGACAGGTCTTTCCACAGCCCCAGCCCCCCCTTATCAGCAACATCACGGGCAAGGAAAAGCCAGAACAATCCCTTCACCTGGCCTGTCCCCGCCTCCTCCTCGCATCCCCACTGGTCGACAGTGTCTTTCATCTTGTCAACAAGCTGTGTCAGCAGAACCGATTCAAAGTCCCTGGCCAACTGCTCGGTCTTTTCGGCACCTGCGGGTTTTGCAGAGACCGATTTTGCTTTGCCGGTTATACCTGTAAGTCCGCCGGAGGCGAGACCTCGCCAAAAGGCGGGTCCGCCAGCGACCGTTTCTTCCAGCGGCATCATGGGCGTGGTCAACATCAAATCGGCGCCATCCATAAACACCCCTACATTATCTCCAGCCGGGCCTGCAGTGCCCCGGCCTTTTTCAAAGCGTTGAATATCGCAATCAGGTCCCTCGGCGTTGCACCTATGGCATTCAGCGTCTTGGCAAGGTCCGCGACGGTAACAGACCTGGTGACAGGAATCAGATAGCCGCCTTTTTCCTCGACCCCTATGAGCGTTTCGGGAACTTTTTCAGTTGTCCCGGCGTCGGAGAAAGGCGCTGTCGGCTGCGAAACAATTTGCGTCTCCTTGATTTTGACGACCAAGCTGCCCTGGGAAATCGCCACCGCCGATATGCCGACGTTTTCGCCGACCACAATCGTGCCCGTCCGCTCATTGACTACGACGACCGCCGGCACATCAACCACCACTTCAAGCCGGGTTATATCGTCAATAAAACCGGCTATGCCCGCCTGGGCAACCTCTCCCGGAACCATAACTCTAATAGTGCCCGCGTCAACCACCACGGCACTATCGGGGTACCTCTCATTTACCATCCCGCTGATGCGCTGTGCAGTCGTAAAGTCACCGTTTCTGAGATTGAAAGAGATAAACCTCTGGTCTGCGATTTGTTCGACGAACGTTGCGACTTCGGCCTGTTCGACAATAGCTCCGCCGGGTATTCTGCCGACCGTCTGGTGGTTCTTCGAGATTGTCGCCTCATTGCCGCTGGCCGCCCAGCCGCCCAGCGACACCCCACCCTGTGCGACCGCATACACCTGGTCATCAAGTCCCTTCAACGGCGTGGGCAGCAGCATCCCGCCCTGCAAACTCTTTGCATCCCCAATGGCTGAAACATCTGCATCGATTTGAGAACCTTCTCGCGCGAACGCACCCAGCTCGGCGGTAATTATAACAAGGGCGATATTGCCTCCGGTCAAATCCTTCGGCGAAAGCACTATCCCCGCATCTCTCAATATATTGGTCAGCATCTGGCGAGACGGCTGCGTGGCGTCGCCGGTGCCCGCCAGCCCGATGACCAGGCCGACGCCTGAAAGGGGATTACTGCGAACACCCTGAATATCAACGATGTCCTTTATCCGCTCACAATACCCGACCTGGGCCAGGCCGAGCAGGACTCCCAACAATAAAATCACACGGTATTTCATAAAAAGCTATCCTCAAAAAACTGCACGGTCAGAACGGCCAGATAATATCGAATATTCTGCCCAGCCAGCCGGGCCTGGTGTATGGTTCGGAAACGCCGCCGTTCCTGCTAATGATTCGGAAATCAGCCACCTGCTCGCTCCTTACCGTGTTGTCAAACGCGATGTCGCTCGGGCGGACGATGCCGCTGACCTCGATGGTTTGGACGTCCCCGCCGATGTTACGGCTGCGGGTCCCCATAACCACCAAGTTGCCGTTGGGCTGAATGTCCACGACCGTCACGGTAACGCTGTCCTCGAAGCTGCGCTCGTCCTTGTAGTCGGCCTTGCTCTTGAGATTATTGCTGGATTTGGCGCTCAACCCGAACTCGCCAAGGTCGGCAAAGCCGCCGACCTTCCCGTCAAAGGTGTTTGACTTGTCGGTATCTTTCTGCAGGTCTCTTTTGGCCTTGTTATCAACCTTGCTGTCTTCGGTGATTTTGATGGTCAGGACGTCGCCGATGCTTCGGGCGGTGTCATCGGCGTAGGGCTTTGGGTTGTTTTTGTCCCTTTTGGCCCAGATTGACCCCCCTTGCGCACAAGCGGCGACAAACAGCACCGAGAAAAGACATACCAGCGCAAAGCCGAGCCGCATATTGCCCACCGAAGTCCTCATTGCACGATTCGATATGCCATGCTTCATTATTGCTCCTCTCCGCCGGAGGCGGACAAGCTTATAAAACGGGTTCCACGGTCCCATTTTCATTGACCCTGGCCAGTATTATCCGCTGCGAATCAGTATTTCGCACCCTTATGCACTCGCCGAGCTTGCCCTGCTGCATGGCTTTACCCATGGCAGTCACAACAAGGCCGGGGCTTTCGATTCGTATCACAACGGTTTGATTGCGCTTGATTACCACCAGCGGCTGGGGCGCCTTTGCCATACCTGAGCCGATAACGGTCCCCGCAGCCAGATTGCGCACCGCGACAAGCCCGTAAGGTGATGCCCAGTCCGTCGGTTCCGGCTCATCCGAGACGACCTTTTCAATTCTTGTATTATCCGGCGTTATTATCGCTCCCGCCGCCACATCCGTCACCGTAACAATCCTGCGAATATTGTATTTAGGACGAAAAACAACCTGGCGAGTCCCTATCACAACGCCATCTGCAACTACGCTGACCTCGGTAGTGGCCCAGCCATTTGCACCTCGCGAAACCGAACGCGGGGATAACTCGACATTTTGGGCCTGATTAGACAGGACCATCTCCGCCGGCAAACGCAGCGGCTCCCACCTTGCGATTGACTGCTCCCTGATGCCGTCGGTCAAAAACGATGAAGCCGACTCAATAAAGCTGCTACCTTTTATCACCCTCGTCGTTTGACTCACGGTAACTTTATCAGACCCCGATAACACGGGGTCGCAGGCAGGTATCCCGCTGCAAGCCAGCCGACTCAGGATGAGCGAACGGTCGATTGTTACCTTCTGCCCCGGAAGTGAGATTCGACCAAGCGCGACCTCCCTGACCTTTGTCGCCAGCGGCTCCTGGCCTGTTACAACTGCGACCTGGCCCAATGTCAAGCTCTCGCTTTCGACTGCGGCTTCCTTCGGCAAATGGATAGTCAGTCGCGCCTGCGACGCCGAATCCAAGGATTCATTGCCCGTTGATGACCAACACAACTGCGCCCACATCAGCAACAAAGCGACAGCCGAACCAGTCGTCTTAGCACTCATAGCATCCCACCTATCTGCCAATAGTCGTTGCGGTTTGCAGCATTCTGTCTCCGGCCTGAATCGCACGCGAGTTGATTTCGTATGCCCGCTCGGCCGTTATCAGATTCACAAGCTCGGTTATCATTTGAACGTTGGATTTCTCCAGCATACCCGCCTGAATGGAGCCGAATCCGTTTTCTCCCGGCGTGCCCGTTACCGCCGTTCCGCTTGCCGCGGTTTCAGAAAACAGGTTGTCGCCCTCGTTCGACAATCCGGTGGGATTTGGAAAACGAACAAGCTGCAAATTGCCGACAACGGACTGCGTGCCGGAAGCATCGGTAACATTGACCGTGCCGTCCTTGCCGATGTCAACAGCGGTGGCATCTGTCGGAAGCGTGATTGCCGGCTCTATGGAATAGCCGGTAGTGGTAACAAGCTGCCCGTTGGCATTGACCTGCAAAGCGCCGTCACGAGTATATCTTGTGTCGCCGCTCGGCAGCGTTACCTGAAGAAATCCGTCGCCGGCAATGGCAATATCCAGCGGCCTGCCGGTATTCTCCAACTCGCCGACGGTAAATACCTTGCTCGTTGAAGCCGCACGCACGCCGCTGCCTATCTCCAGCCCCGTGGGAGAATTTATACCCGAGGCAATCTCCGCGCCGGCCTGGCTCATCTTCACGTAGAGCAGGTCCTGGAAATTGATTTGGCTGCGCTTAAAACCGGTGGTGTTTATGTTAGCAAGATTGTTGGCAATGACGTCCACCATCATCTGCTGGCCGGCCATACCCGTCGCCGCCGTGGAAAATGCTTTTAACATAACAATAATCTCCTCAAAACTAACTGTTGTGAACGGCTGGTTCGACTTTAAGTGTCTCCATCACCCGCCTCAGTTGCTCAACCCATCGCAACACTCGTGAGACTGCTCGATGTCTCCTTCTGGGCTGATATATACTTCATATTGGCCTCATAGAGACGAGTTACCATTATCATATCTACCAGTTCGTCGATTACTTTGACGTTGGATGCTTCCTGACAGCCCTGCTTGACTACGATATTTTCGGCGGGCGCCGGCTGGATGTCCTTGTCGGGCATCACAAAGCAATTACCGCCGACGGGAACAAGCTTGCCTTCATCGTCCTTAAAATCCACTACTTTGATTTTGCCTATGTTGATTCCGTTGGCGCTGATCCGGCCATCTGCGGAGGCCTGAAGTTCCGAAAGCCCCACTGCAACAGGCACGGTGATAGGGCCGGCCTCTCCCGCAACCGGCCTGCCCCCTGAATCAACTATCCGGCCATTCTCATTCGTCTGAAACACCCCGTTGCGTGTGTACAGAGGTCCATCCGGTGTCTCCACAACAAAAAAGCCCCTGCCCAACAGGGCAAAATCCAGCGTCCTTTCGGTCTGGACGAGATTACCCTGTGAAAAATCAAACGCCGACTCCACACTTATCTCACCGGGAGAATAAGTTTCTGCTCCCGCCTGTTGTGCGTCGAGTGCCTTCGAAAAAGCATTACATCTCCGCTTAAACCCCGTGGTGCTCGCATTAGCCAGATTATGCGTGATTACTTCAAGCTCCTGCGTTAACGCATCGATACTGGTGCTGACCTGGGTCGACGCCTCCGTCATTTCGGCCCCTCCTTAGCACCGGCTGGTTGCGGTGTGACATTTTCAACTTCCTGTGAAACGCCGGTATCCTGTTTCGCCGGCGCCGTCGTTTTTACACCTGCGACTGCCTCAGAGAGTTGAGCAATTTGTGCCTCGCTTAATCCGGCCAGCTCGACGGCCAAACGACGTGCGTTTGGCAACTCCACCAATTCAGCCGGCTGGGCGGTCTGCTGGACGAGCCCAATATCCTCGATTAACTCCGGTATCTGTGCACCTTCACCGACACGTGCCAACCCAATCACAACCAGCACCCTGTCCCCGACACTCGCTGCGAGTGTCGTTTCGAGAAATACGACGCGGCCAACAAGGCCGGTAACAATTGCAGGCAAGAATTCCGGAAGTTGCCGGCTCCATTCTTGTTTCGGTCGTCCCTGGTCGCCGTTGCCTGCCGGACCGAGTTTCTTTGCAAAGGGAAACATCGCTATAAAAGCCGCTTTGCCCACCGAAAAATTCGCCGGCTTCGCACCAGCCGATTTGTCAACGGGCTTAACTGAAATGCTTGCCACCGAAGAGGAAACTTTGCGAAAGCCCAGCTTCTCTCGCAAACCGGCCAACTGCTTCTCCAGTCGGCCCGTCTCAGCCGTCGGCTTCCCACCTGAACGGCTTTCCGAAAGCAACGTGGCGGCACCTTGTTCGAAAGCTTCACCCATACTGAAAATGTCCTCGCTTTTATTCAGCCCGACATTCACCGCTATAGCCATAAGCAGGTCGGTCTCTAATTCGGTCAGCCGCTTTCTCGCCGCGCCGTTGGAGAACGCATCTTCAGCGGCCTTCAGTTCGCTGACCTTTCTGTGCAAGTTGACGACCACAAATGCAATGATTGAACCCGCCAGCACAACCACCATAGCAATGGTAAACCCTCTGCTGGTCATAAAGCCGCCGCCGCCGCTGTCGAGATGTCGCACCGCCTGAAATCTCTCATGTGCCGTCAACCCCACCACCATCTCCGCCAACCGGACCGCAATAAGAGCTGACACTGCCATTATTGATTACTCCGAAAACCTACCTGATAAGTGTGGCCAGTTCCCGCAATATATCAGTTGCAACCCTGATAGTCCTGGCATTCGCCTGGAACCCGTTTTGTGCGTTAATCAGATTGATGAACTCCGTAGCAACATCTGCGTTGGATTTCTCCAGAGAGCCCCCGTGGACGGTGCCTGCGCCACCGGTAAGCGCCTGGGTGGCCACGGCTTCGCCGGAGTTCGCTGACGGGATGAAGTAATTGCCGCCGACGTTTTCCAGACCGGACGTGTTCTGGAATAAGGCAATCTGCAAGGCCCCGATATTTTTCTTCACGCCGTTGGAAAACGCGCCGATAAGCAGGCCTTCCTTATTTACCGAGACGGTGGAAAGACGCCCGGCGCCGTAGCCGTCCTGCTCCCTCGCTACGGCGGTGGAGTTGCCTGCGAACTGCGTCAAACCATCCAACTGCCCGACTACTCCCATCAACATCCCGATGGCCTGCGGATTAGCCGTGTCGTGTGCAAAGGTCACTATGAAATCAGCAGTATCACCGATTGTGCTGTTCAGCCCGATGTATGAGCCGTCTGATGCGTTAAACTCAATCCCTCTTATCCTTCGATTGTCAGGTGTTAACCCCTCTATATCACCGGTAATCGACGTAAGAACCATATCCCAGGTATTTGGTGTGTCCGTGCGGACAAATGCCCCGCTCAATACGTGCTTGCCGCCCTGGCTGTCGTACACGGTGATGTTGACGTTCTTGACCTCTTCGCCGCCGACCGTGGTCACCTCAAAATATGGCGGCATCGCCAGTTCAGCCGTTCCACTGTTTGAAAATGCCAGTCGCACATCAGAAAGACTATACCCACTTTCGACATCGGTTATGCGTATTTTGCCGTTAACCAATGACGCCGTGCCGCTTGACCCGAGCACGCTGTTTATATGCGCTAGAAGGTCGTCAACCGTAGTGATGTCAGTAACACTCAGCCCCGTCGCATCGGACAGGGCAATGCCGTCGTGGTCATAACCCGAAACTGTAATCGTCGCCGAACTCAGAGTTCCGGCGGTGAACTGGTCGAGCGCATCAATCTCGGCCGTGCCGTCCGCCACCATACCATTGTTGGTTGTGAATGCCTTACTTGACGCCAGCACATTCGTCTGTGTGATCGGCAGCGTCGCATCGGCGCTCAGATTGCCGGCTACTTTCACCTCGCTGGTGGCATTGGCCGCCATCGCCACGTCGTAAGGCACGTGCACATTGCTGTCGCCGGCTACCTGGAAACCGTCGGCCTCACCCACTGAACCGATACGCTGAACACGATAGCCGGTGGCGGGGTCCACGAGAACCGAGGCCTGGTCAACCGCAAACGCACCCGCCCGCGAGTAAACATACTGCTGGCCGTCACTCAGCACAAAATACCCCTCGCCTTCAATCGCCAGGTCCAGCGGGTTGCCGGTGTTTACGATGTTGCCCTGCGACATATTCGGCGTAATGCCTGATACGCCCACGCCGCTGCCCATCTGCACGGGGTTGGTGCCCCCGGTATTCACGGTGGGCTGCGATGCCTTCCTGACTGTCTCGCTTAGAAGCTCGGCAAACAGGATTCTGCTGGCCTTGAACGCAGTCGTGTTCACATTGGCAAGGTTGTTGCCCGCCACATCCAGCATCTGCTGATGCGCCTGCAAACCTGTAACTCCCGACGACAATGCAAAACTCATTTCTGCTTCTCCTTAATATCTAATATTCACTTTAATAGTGCGAGTTCAGCTCTCAACCAAGACAACAGCATCAAGTCCGAGTGTGTACTCCTGGGACAGGTCACCTTCTCCTACCGTCACGCCCAAAAGACACTCTTTCGTGTTTGTATCATTGAAGACCGAATCCACCCGGCCGGTCAGTTTCTCCAATGCCCCGGTCACGTCCTCTGCAAAGAAGGTTACATTTCTATCTATAAGCGAGTTGGCATAACTGCGCTGTGTGTTAGCCATAACCGCAGAGAAACTGCTGTTCAGTAACTCAATCTGCCCTAATTGCGAAAGTTGCGCAAGCTGGGAGGCCATCTCGTTGTTGTCCAACGGCTCCAGCGGATTCTGGTTTTGCAACTGGGCCACAAGAATCTTCATATAATCCATCTGAATGTCACTGGCGCTCACTGTCACAGCCGACACAGCCATAACTCATTTCTCCTAAACTTCAGCACAACCACATTTTTCAACCAATCCTGACTTCACATCTACTCACTGTAGTGTCCATTAGCAATCGCCGTGCCAAAGCAGAGTCTCAGCCCCAATCAAATCGCATAACCATTTGAAAAATAAGAGCTTAGAAATGCAACCTGCCGTCGCTACTTCAGCGGTTATCCTCTCATCCCAAAGCAAGTATGTCGCAGAAATTTCTGCCGCCTCGGAAGAACTTGCCTCCGCAATCCTGTAGTGAACTCACCTGCTGCGGCGGGCTTGTCGAACCATTCAACCGAACGCCATCTCAATAAATTTTTCCCTCGGTCGCGCCTGACTTTGCCCGAGACCACAAAGTCCGATAAGAAGTAACTCGTCTCGACGTCCCATAAAACCCGCGGCGACTCGCGCTGCACTTGTATAATAGTGAACTAAAACTCCTCCCAACTCCATTGTGCTGTTGGTAGTCAATGCATACAAGACAGAAAATCGCCGTTATTATTGCCCCGTCCCATAAAAAATTAAAGATGTCCCCACAAAAGTGTCGATTTACCGGACATCTCCCAGCACCCATTTTGGTTTGGAAGGGCGCCGTATCAGACCTTACCGGCCGGACCAAAATAGGTGCTGGGGGACATTGAAATCGAACCGTGGGGGACAACGCTGATGGCACCGACGCATAAATGGTTCTCCGCAGAATTGTTGTAGTAAGCAAGCATATCGAAATCCAGGAATTGGCCCGCCGCATTGCGCAGCAAGTGTTGGTCGCCGATGACGCAGCGGAAGCCGTCGATATTGCAGCAACGGTTGACCCTGATTTGACAGTCCTGGATGACCTTCTGCGGCCGGACGAAATCCGCACGATTTTAGATGCGTCCCATAAAAATTTGCGTACCCCTGTTATTGTTGTAGGTACCAGCGATGTCCAACCCCCCTGGTCTGTGCAGTTCACGCAGGATGGCTCGCTTTATTATCTGCCCAGCATTAACGACTATGACCAGCTTCAACAAATCCTAAGCAAAATCCGGGCCCGTGCAGACCACAATCGCCCGACTGCTGTAAACGGATTCTTCGCCGACGAGTTGGCCGAGTCCGCCTCGATGGTGGGCAAAAGCAAGGCAATTCTTCACACACTGAAGATGATTAAACTGGTTGCTGCCAGCAACTGCAACCCCGTGCTGATAACAGGCGAAACAGGGACGGGAAAGGAGCTGGCCGCCAAAGCAGTGCACATCATCCGCCATCCGGGCGAACAATTTGTCGCCGTCAATTGTGCGGCGCTGACGGCAACTTTGCTGGAGAGTGAGCTTTTCGGCCATGTAAAGGGTTCCTTCACTGGCGCTGACAGGGACAAAACGGGCCTGCTCGAGCTGGCCGGCCAGGGCGCAATCTTCCTCGATGAAATCAGCGAGATGCCATTAGACCTTCAGGCGAAATTGCTTCGCGTTCTGCAGGAGAAAACCTTTAGAAAGGTCGGCGGTATCACCGATTTGGTCTGCAAAGCCACCATAATAGCATCGAGCAACCGCGACCTGAGGCGGGAGATGCGAGATAAGCGCTTCCGACACGACCTCTACTATCGGCTGAATATCTGCCCAATCACTATCGCACCGCTGCGAACTACCGAAAGAAGACCGGACATACGGTTGTTGGCCGAGTATTTTCTCAAGACCTCAACGGTCTGTCCCACCAAGGCAGGCAAGATAAACTCTTTCACCGAAATGGCCCTCGAGGCCATTGAAAAACACAACTGGCCCGGCAATGTCCGTGAGCTTCGCAACGTCATCGAAAGGGCGATTCTGCTGGAAACCACAGACAAGATTGGATTGAGCGGCATCCTGATTGAGCCGCCTGAGAATGGCCCCGCTGTCAACAGCCCCGGCCTGCCGGCGGACTTTTCGCTTGATAAGGCAGAGCGTGAACTCATAGCACGCGCCCTGCAGGAGAGCGGCTGGCAAAAGACAAAAGCAGCGGCTTTATTGGGGATTACCCGGGCCACGCTCTATGCCAAGGTAAAACAGCATAACATCCAAAGAGGCACCTACATCCCAAAAGCCACTTGTCTGGTTGAACCCGAACCTGCGACGGCGGCCTGACCTGACCTCTTGCACATCCGGCACCAACAGCACTGTAAGAAAATCCATCGGCCCGTTCAGAATCCTGACACACACAAACTAACCATCCCCCTGCCGAGACGCGAAAAACCGCGTTTTACGCCGGAAATCGGCGGTTTGTGGGCAAATACCGGTTACTCGGCACACTTGGCATAGCCGTTGCACCCTCTCAATCGGGAAAAAGACTGCGAATCCTGCTTCGCTCAGGGCAGCTACGCAGCACAGCCCTATGCAGCTTTAGCGAAGTAGGGCGAAACGCCGGCCCGTGGTTCGATTGGCCCCCGGCGAAACCGGGGAACTGGTTGTGCCGGGCCGTTCGCGATTGAAGCAATGGCAATACGACGACGCAAATTGATGCGAGAAAAGAAGCCGCCCGAGGTCTCGCCTGCCGAGCCCCCCGCTGGCGGCCAAATTCCTGTGCAGCCACCCAACGAATCCGGCAGCGCAACAACCGGTTCCGCGGACACAACTCTGCAGGCCGCCGGCGTCAGCGCGGACGGCCCCATACAACCAACCACGCCGGCCGAATCGGGTTCAATACCGGTTCGCAATGGTTCGACAAGGGCTTCGACTGAGCTCAGCCGAATGTCCTCACCACCCCGAGCGAAGTCGCAGGGTCTAAAACTTCCTCTGCTGCAAAAGGTCCTCATCGCAGGCATTATTCTCAGTGCCGCCCTTCTGACCTACTCACTCGTAGAATCACCATCCGGGCCGAAAACATCCCTGCAGGCAGATGCCGCCCAACCGCCGATGCCCGCAGCAGAAGCCAACCGGGCGCCAACCACACAAAAAGAAGTCAACCAGCCGGCAACACAACCCAGCGAATCACCCGTCGCACAGACCGAACTGGTCTCAGCGGAAGCCGCAGCCGAGCCGTTGTCTCTTCAGCTTGCCGAGAGTTACTACGCGGCGAAGGATTACGTCAGGGCTTATAACGCCTGCGAGCGACTGTGTCAAAACCTGCCCGTCCGGCAGGCGGGTCTCGTTGCCCAGGACTTCGAACTGATAAGGGACTTTTTTCGGCTCCGAATGGCCCTCTGCTTGGAGAAAGAGGCCCACTTCGACAAGGCCAACCAGCTTTTTAAGGAGGTTTCTGAAAGCCGGTCCGTCGCCCTTAGAGCCATTACCAATTATCACATCTCGCTGCTCGAGATGAATTCAGGTCAATACCTCAAGGCCCGAACAAGGGCTTACAGGGCCATTGCCCTGACCGAGGCGTTGGCCTTCGACTCGGAGTGGGCACTGGCGCTCGAACGAGATTGCCTCTTCATTGTGGCTGAGGCGGTAACAAGACAGGTCTTGTCGCTGTGCGACGCCGACAAGGAACTTCCGCAGCAATTGTGGTCTCACCCGGCGGAAAAAGAATCCCTGACAGGACTGGACGAGACCGAACTGCAAACAGCGCTGAACTCCGGCATCGAACGACTCAATAGTGGTTTGCTGGCCCCGCAGATTCGAGCGGCGGAGCCGAGCGGCACTTTGAGTCGCTGGTCGGTTGTCTGCAACGGCCCGGGCGTCGAGGAACTGATGACAAGGTTCGCTGCCAACGCCGCCCTTAACGTCAAGTGGGTGCGCCATACCGACGGCGCCGGCTGGAACCGTCCCGTCACTCTGTATCTGCCGGCGGCAACTGCTCAACAAGTGGCGGCGACGGCCGCCGGGGCCGTCGGCCTGCTCGCACAGGTCGATGACACGAACACCATAACCATAACCGACCCCACAGAGTATTCCTCCCTGTCTGAGCATACGCGGCTGCTCAATGAGCATGCAATATGGCTCTGGAGAAAGCTGTTGCTGATGTACAGCGACGACCAGCGAATACCAAACGTTCACTTCGCGCTGGGCGTTCTGCAGAGTCAGAAAGGCCGGGTCGCCGAGGCAATAGCCGAATACAAACTCGTCGCCAATCGTTACTCCCAAACGTCGCTCGCACCTTTTGCCCTGCTGCGTTCGAGCCGGATTAAGACCGACCTGCGGGACTACACCGGCGCCAGTGGCGACCTTAAAGAGCTTATCGAGCAATACCCGGACAACGAGATAGTTGGGCAGGCCCACCTGGACCTGGCGGAGACCACAATGAAGGCGGGCTCTTATGACCAGGCCTGCTCGCTTTACAGAAAAGCATACACCCTCGGGTCTTCCGCCGAATCCAGGACCATCGCGGCCTTAGGCGCCGGCAGGTGTTTTTATCAAGTGAACGATTACGAATCTGCGGTAAAATGGCTTACGCTATACATAGAGGCCGTCAGGAAACAACAGCACCCCGCACAAACCGCGGCTCGACTGGGCTTACCGAAGTCCGCAAAACAGGAATCACAGGGCGGGGCCGACCTTTATACCGCCTATCTCCTGCTGGGTAAGGCAAATCTGGCTCTCGGAAATTTGCAGCAGGCCTGCGACGCCCTGGAGCGCACTGTGAAAAGAGCCGCCGCCAGCGATGAGTACGTCGAGGCAATCTCGTCGCTGGTTGAGGCGCAGATTAAGCAGGAGAATTTCGTTGCAGCCCTCGGCACCATCGAAAACGTCCGCGTCTGGCCTTTTTCGCAGGAGCAGGTAACACGGCTGCTGCTGCTCAAGAGCAAAGCACTGCGCGCGGTCGGACTTACCGACAAGGCCGCCGCACTGCTTGCCGACAGGGCACAATACCTCACCGACCCACAACTGAAAGCCAACGTAATGCTCGAACTGGCCAGATGTCACATCGCCGCTCAAAACCTTGACTTTGCCAGGGCGTACCTTACAGAGGTTCTTTCGCTGGTCGAGCCGGGCACTGTCTCCCAGCAGGCCTCCCTTGAGCTTGCCGATGTCTGTCTGAAGCTCGGCGACCACCAGCAGACCATTTCAATCTGCACAAAACTGCTTGACTCGTCGGCATCCGAACAGACAAAACAACAGGCCTCAAAAATTCTCGCCTCGGCTTACAGCAGACAGGAAGATTATGACAAGGCGGCACTGGCGCTGCTGACGGCGTCGGTCCTGCCCGATACGACAAAGCAAACAACAGGCAGTGATGCCGCCGACAGAGGCGACCAATAGAACTTTCGGTGACAACTCGAAACTACCGACAATGAGCTCAACAAACGAAGAATTTGGTAACGACCGACGCCCCAAGGATAGCCCGGCGTTCGTCCGACCCGGCTGGTCAAGAGTATGCGTCTGCGTCCTGATGGTTGTGTTCTTTAGCTGCAAAGTCGTCTGCGGTGAAATCGGTATCGATGAGCTTGACCCAACTTCGCTGCTGGCGACTGAGTCCGCACAGAGCAATGATGAAGAGATGGCACTGTCTGATATTCAAATGCCGCCGCAACCGGATTTCGACACGCCCCCGGCTATAGCCCTCAGCCCAGTGCTGGGCTGGGCCGGGACGAGCCAGCCAATCGCCAATCTGGTAACGAACTTCGCAACAGCGGTCAAAGAAGAACTGTCCCAAACCGGCCCTGTGCCTGCTGATACGCCTGCCAGGCAACTCGAGCTCCAACTGTGGAAAAGCAACGTCAGTCCCCCGAACCAACGCAACGATAACGGCAAAACGGACGACCTCAGACAAGTGATTGAGCAAATCCGCTCAATGACATTCGAATTGCAACAGCCCGCCCAACAGCCGGCCGATACCGCAGCGGATATATCGCCCGAACCAAACACCGCTTCAAATGCCGAACCAGCAACACAACCTGTTTCTGCATCCGCTCCCCCGGAAGTCCCCGCCAAATCAATGAGCGACCGGACGCTTCAGACGGTCCGGCATCTGCTGAAAGACCCCAATCACATTGCCACTCCTCTGGAGCTTGCAGAGATTCTGTATCAAAGCGGCAAACCCGGCCCCGCGGGGTTATGTTACAAACAGGCCCTCAATTCAATTGCGACTGACGACCCCAACCTCGCCGACGAAAGAGCATGGATATTGTTCCAGATAGGCAATTGCCTGAAGGATGACGACCCGAACATAGCCAGGGAAAGCTACGCTGAGCTGGTTAGAACACACCCCAACTCGCCCTGGGCTGAAATCGCCAAGTCGGAGTATGGTCTGATTGATTGGTACCAGCAGGACCAGCCGCGAAAACTAATCCAGGAGCTTAACCAGTAAAACCACGGTCTCGTCTCGGCCCAGCGCCGGGCTGGGAGCCGTGGCCGGACAAATGGAGTATCATAAGTGACTGAAAAAAAAGCGCCAAACACAAAACCAAACGCTCAGCCCGACCGGACTGCAAACATCCTGCTGATAAGCCAGGCGCCCGACCTTGTTCGGCTTGTTCTTGAGATACTTGCTCGCAAGGGAATACAGGGAATGGTGGCCGGCGACGCCGAGGCCGCCCTCGATTTCCTCGACAAAAACAATTGCGGCCTTGTGCTGACCGACAACACGATAACCCGCCAGGACGGCATCCCCGCCCGGAAAGACGACGTCTTCGAGCTGCTTGCGAAAATCAGGACGGGCTGGCCGGAACTACCCGTCGTTATGGTCGCCGGCAACAACGGCCACAAGACACACGCCGGACAACAGATAATCGAAACCGCCGTCAAGGCAATACGAGCCGGCTGCTGCGATTTTCTCCCTCAACCCGTCAGCCGAGACAAGCTGGCAAAGCTGCTCGACACGATTGTCCCCAACCGGCCCGTGCAGACCATCGCCTCAACCGAGGAAGGAACCGGCTGCATTTACAAAATCGTCGGGAAAAGCCCCAATCTCATACAAACGGTCAACCTGGCCAGAAAAGTAGCCCCCACGTCCGCCCCCGTCCTGATAAGCGGCGACAGCGGAACCGGAAAAGAGCTTATATCATACGTCGTCCATTACAATAGCTGTCGGGCACCGGGGCCGTTCGTAAAGATAAACTGTGCGGCGCTTTCTGAAACGCTGCTCGAAAGCGAATTATTCGGACACGAAAAGGGTGCATTCACGGGGGCTTACGCCCAGCGAAAGGGACGTTTCGAGGCGGCACACGGCGGGACGCTGCTTCTGGATGAAATCAGCGAAACGCCCCTGAGATTTCAGGCCAAACTCCTGCGCGTGCTTGAACAGCAGGATTTTCAGCGCGTCGGCGGCAACGAAAACGTCAAAGTCGACGTGCGCATCATAAGCACAACAAACAAGAACCTCTCGCAGGAGGTCGCCGAGAAGCGGTTCCGCCAGGACCTTTACTATCGGCTTTGCGGCATCCGGCTGGTTGTATCTCCCCTCAGGCAGCGCAAGGAAGACCTCCCGGATTTAGTGTGGCATTTTGTCAACCTCTACGCCGGCCAGGCCAATCGCCGCATAAACCGCCTCGACCCCGCAATGATGGAATTGTTCTCGAAATACCACTGGCCCGGCAACGTTCGCCAACTGCGAAACGTGATTCTGACGTCGCTGGTCCTGGGCGTCGGCGAGACGCTCTGTCTGGCTGATGTGTCCTGGCTCTTTAATGAGTTGCAGCCACTGCCCGAAATCGGAGGACAGATGACGGAAGACAGAAGACAGAAGACGGAAGCTCGTCCGTCATCCGTCATCCGTCATCCGTCATCGGGCGAACTTGCGGGGGTCCCGCTTGCTCAACTGGAGCGCCAGGCCATTCTTGAAACCCTCAAACAAACAAACGGCAATCAAACCAGAGCAGCAAAGGTGCTGGGCATCAGCGACAGGACGCTGCGAGACAAAATTCGGCGGTACCGCCAGCAAAGATGCCTCCAGCCGGCGTAACAGCAAATAGAAGATGATTGGAAATTAGACAAAAGGAGAAATATGGCCGATGAAAAAGTAGAAGAAAAGCCGCAGGAAAATGCGGCCGACAAGCCCGCCGAAAAAGGCAAGGGGCGCTCGATTATCCCGTGGATAATAATCGCAGCGGTCGTCGTGGTTGCAGCCGGCGCCGGACTTGGGCTGGGGCGATTTCTTGCTGGCAGCAGCAAACCCGAAGCTGCTACGTCCGCTCCGCCGCCCGACCAGTCCCCCGCTGCCGAGCAGCCCAGGCCTGATGCGCCCGCCGCAAAGCCGGAGAATGTGTGGTACATTGATTTGGAACCGGTGGTAGCCAACCTCGACGAGCCGGGCGCAACACGCTACGTTCGGGCCACCATCACACTCGAAATGAGCGGCGAGATAAGCGCCGAAAAAGGGACCGCCTTTCTCGAACAGAAAAAGCCACTCTTAAAAAACCTGCTGACAATATACCTCGCAGGGCTGAGTGTCGAAGCGACCCGGGGCGACAAGAATCTCAAAAGGATACAATCCGAGATTTGCGACACATTCAACGAACGGCTCTTCCCCGACAGCAAGCCCTTCATTAAGGGGATACTAATCAAGGAATTCGCCGTGCAATGACCGACACAACCGAGAACAATCCGGGCAGAACAGGGATACAGCAGCTTCTCGCAGCCATCGGCTCCAATGCTCGCGGTGACGACAAGCAAGTGGAAGCCGTTGACTACGACTGGCACCAGCCGCATTTCTTCAACAGCCAGCAAACGAAAAAGCTGGCGGGCTTCACCGCGAAAGCAGCAACCCTGATAGCCGAAAAGTTCGGTGCTTTGTGCCAGCACAGCTTTGAGGTAACAATAACTTCCACCAGTGAGCACTTCGCCGGCCAATTTCTCGGGCAGGACCCGGCCGGCAAAACACAAGGCCCCGGCAATTATTACCTGCCCTTCAAAACTGACCAGGAAGAACCCTGCGGATTTATCAGTATACCACCCCAAACCGCTGGTATCTGGACGACCCAATTGCTCGGCGACGCGGAATCCAAAGAAAATTCGACCAAACCCTTCTCAGGGCTGGAGGCGTCGTTTTTGTTTGATATGGCCTCGCTCGTCGTCGAAGCCATTACAAGCGCCGGCGAAAAGTGCGGCTTTCATCCTGCCGCCAACGCTATGGCGGACTGTCTGCCGCTTCAACTCAAAGGGACCGAAGAGTTTTGCAAAATCACCTTCCAGCTCAAAAAGACCGGCTCTGAAACCGGTTCGGAGGCACACATTCTCATCCTTTGCGAGAAGCTGGCGCCGGCCATCGGCGAAGCTGCACAAACAGGCAAGTTCTCCGACAAGGACATCGCCCGTGCAATCCAAAATCACATCGAAAAAATACCGGTGCCGATTACCGTTCAACTGGCTTGTGTGCCCGTAACCGTAGAACAGATATTGAACCTCACCGTCGGCGACGTATTGCTGCTCGACAAAAAAATCGATGAACCGGCCCAACTGATTGCCGCCGGACGAACGGTCTGTCAAGGCCTTTGCGCAAAATCGGCAGGCAAATACGCCTTGGCGGTAACCGAGGCCGTTACTGAGACAAGGTAAATGCAGATTAGATTAATAATTCAAGGAACCTGATTATGCCTGAAACAGCCCAAGCCGTAGAAGAACAAGTCGCACAGAACCAGGACAGCTCCGGTGATTCAAAGACCAAAGCTCAGGCCGCTGACTTCCCGGAGGCCGTCGAAACCGGCGCCACAGGCGCAGGCGGCAGCATCGATATCCTGCTCGATATGACCATCCCTGTAACGGTAACCATCGGCACCACCCACATACCCATCCGCCGTCTGCTTCAGCTCGGCCCCGGCTCGGTGGTGAAACTCGACAAACCAGTCGATGCGCCGATGGACCTGTACCTCAAAGACACCAAATTCGCAACCGGCAACGTAGTTGTGGTCGACGGCCGATTCGCCGTGAAAATCAAGCAAATCCTCGGCCTCGGCGAAATAAAGCCGGAGGAAAAGAAATGATTCAACCGAACTCGCCGCACAATTATGAAAAAACAACCCAAAACAGATACAGGCAAAGATAATGGCTGAATCCACGAAATCAACCTTGTTACCGGCGCTCGATACGCCGATTACGCCGCACATCAATCTCATCCTGGCCGGCGGCCTGGTAATAATACTGGCAACTCTCATAATCCCGCTGCCGACACCGCTGCTGGATATGCTGATTGCCTGCAGCATATCGCTGGCGGTGGCCGTCCTGATAATCACACTCTCCGCCAAAGAGGCGCTGGAACTGTCCACCTTCCCATCGCTTCTGCTTTTTACCACGTTGTTTCGCTTGTCTTTGAACGTCGCCTCAACACGCCTCATACTCCTGCAGGGCAACGCCGGCAAAATCATCCAGACCTTCGGCAACTTCGTCACGGGCGGCAGTTTCGTCGTCGGCCTGGTGATATTCCTCATACTCGTCGTCATTCAGTTCATCGTAATCACCAAAGGCGCTGAAAGAATCAGCGAAGTGGCCGCGAGATTCACCCTCGACGCTATGCCCGGAAAACAAATGGCCATCGATGCGGACCTCAACGCAGGGCTTATCACCGAGCAGCAGGCCAATGACAGAAGAACAAAGATTGTCAAGGAAAGCGAATTCTACGGGGCAATGGACGGCGCCAGCAAGTTCATCCGCGGCGACGCCAAGGCAGGTCTGGTTATCACCGCCATAAACATCATCGCCGGCATCGCGATGGGCTATTCCCACGGCCTGACTGTCCTGGCCGCAATAAAAATGTACTGTATCCTGTCCGTCGGCGACGGCCTGGTCAACCAGATACCGTCCGTGATAATCTCCATAAGCTCCGGCTTCCTCGTAACAAAAATCTCTTCGCAGCACAGCGTGGGCCAGGACCTCGGCAGGCAATTCCTCAGAAGCAGCGAGCCACTGTCTATCGCATCGCTGATAATCGCCAGCCTGGCCTTGGTGCCCGGATTGCCAAAGATTCCGTTCCTGCTTCTGGCCGCCGGCACCGCTATGTTCGGCCGGGTCGCGGCAAAAAACGAACCGCCCAGCCAGAAAAAACAACAGCCCGCCGGCGAAAAAACTAAAGAACGCGAGCTCCCCGTCGAAGAATTGCTCGATGTCGACCGTATCTCCGTGCAGGTCGGCGTGCGCCTTATCTCTATGGTCGACCCGCGAAAAGGCAGCAGCATCTTTGACCGCATCGGGGCGCTGCGGCGAAGATTCGCACAGCAATTAGGCATCATTATCCCGCTGGTCCGCCTGCGCGACAACATCAACCTCGAACCGAACGCCTACGAAATCCGGCTGTCCGACCTGCCCGTCGCAAGGGGCCGACTCGAGCCGGATATGCTGCTGGGAATGGATTCGGGAACCGTTCAAACAAAGGTAAAAGGAATGGAAACTGTAGAACCGGTCTTTGGCCTGCCGGCGCTGTGGATTAAACCGCAGGACAAAGAAAAAGCGGAGCTGAACGGATACACCGTCATCGACCCGGAATCGGTTTTCATCACACACCTGTCCGAGATAATCAAAAAACACTCCCACGAGCTGCTGAGCCGCGAAGACGTCCAGCTCCTGGTCGACCGCCTCCGGAAGATACAGCCATCTCTCGTCGGTGATGCCCTCGCAGCCGACGGCCCCGTCTCCATAGGACTGCTGCAACGCGTCCTGAAAAACCTGCTGAAAGACCAGATTCCCATCCGAGAATTGACAACGATAATCGAGACGCTGTCCGAATACGCCCCCAAAAGCAAGAACCCCGCTGTGCTGACGGAGATGGTTCGCAAGGCGCTGGCCAGAACTATTACCGACCGTCTCAAAGACGACAGCGGAAGAATCACTGCGATAACACTGGAGCCGGCGTTTGAGCATCAGATGCTGAACAACCTCAAACAGGACACAGAGATAATAACACTGGCTTTGCCTGCACAAGTGACAATGGAGCTGAGCAGGAGAATCGCACAGGCCTGGCGGTCGGCAATGGACAAAGGCAAAGACAAGATCGCGATGCTATGCGACTCCCGCCTGCGGTCGGCCCTGGCCGAGATGCTGTCCCGAACCGTGCCAAGTTTGCCCGTAGCCGCCTACGATGAAATCATCCTCGGAACCGAGGTCGAGCCCATCGAGACCGTATCCACGGAGCAACTGCAGCTTGGCTCCGGCGAGCTCGGTCGAACCACAGCTCCCGGCAACCACCAGCTCGTTGGGATGGCGTAGTGATGCGACCAGACAAAAATATGGCTGATGAGATGAACAAAGGCGACTGATTATGCTCATACACGTTCGACCAATAGCAATAAGCGCAGCAGTTGTGTCTTTCTTCGGACTGAGCTTTGTCGGGCTGTTCAACGGGCTGGCGCCGCTGACCTGCTGCAAGAGGGCCCTTATCGGCGCGGTTCTGGCCTATATGGTAACTGCGCTGGTGGTCAAGACCATCAATGCAATTTTGATAAGCGCAATCATCGACAGCCACACAAACAAGCGAAAGGAAACAGAACGTGTCGGCTGAAACCGATAGTTTACTCAAGCAACAGCAGGCAGGCAAAAAAAACGCCCGTGGGCATCTCAAGGCCGCCCGGCGGGCCTACGCCGGGCAGAAAAAACAGCCGCTCGACGAGCAGCAGATTGCACAGTTCCTGCCCCTGGTCCACAAAATAGCCCAGCGAGCTGCCAGCTACTTGCGGCCTCCCCTGACTTACGAGGACCTCGTCTCGGCGGGCACGGTAGGACTCGTCAAAGCCGCCCACGATTATGACCCTTCTTTTCAGGCCGAGTTCAAAACCTACGCTTACATAAGAATCAAAGGGGCCATCCTCGATGAACTCAGGGGTTGGGCCTTCATCCCCCCCACCGTCAACAAGCAGATTCGCCGCGCAATGAACTTAAGCGTGGAAATCACCAAACAGACAGGCAGCCCTCCATCCGAGAGCGAGCTGGCAGAGAAGCTTGGCCTGACTCTTGATGAAGTCTACCAGACGCTCGATAACGCACGAGCGCAGCAGTTCCTTTCCATCGACGGCTTCGGCGAAGATACGCCCGCGCTTGCCAACATACTTACCGAACCCGAGGCAAAAACTCCCGACCAGCAGTTTGAGCAGGCCGAACTTATCGACCGCCTCACCCAGACCATTCAACAACTGGATGAACGCCAGCGCCAGATTATTCTGCTTTATTATCAACAACACCTCACTATGAAACAGATAGCGGAAGTGTTCAGCGTCACCGAGCCGCGGGTCAGCCAACTGCACGCATCCGCTTTGTTCAATCTGTCTGTAAAACTGAGGCAATTGTGCGATGCAGGACAATGATTACAATATAATTAAGCCGGTTGAAAATCTGAAAAACGTTGGTGCGATGACACCGATTGACCGGCGAGCTGAGAGACGACGACGTCAGGGCCAGCAGAAGCAACGCAGGGCGGCAACCGACCAACATGACCTCTCGGCCGCCCAGCAGGACGAAACCACCAAGTCAGGCAACAACCAGGCCGAGCAGGGTTCCATCGATTACCGCGCCTGAACCCTTCGACGGAGTTTACCCTGAGCGAAGCCGAAGGGCTCAGGGCAGGCAATCGGCTGCATACAGACGACGAACTGTTGAAAAAAAGTGAAACCAGCGACTCGTGCCGGGGCGTAGCCGGAAAGGACGCAGAAAATTATGATACAGGCAACAAGCCGAATTCTGAAAAGCAGTGATGTCGAGGTCGAAGGCCGGTTTCATCTCGACCTCGGGGCTCCCGTTCCATCGGCACAGAACAGCAGGAATGCCGCCGTCGGCGCAGCAAAAGTCCGAATACTTGAAAATCAAAACGAATATGCGGTAATGGAGGTTACGTGCCCCTGCGGCAGGAAGACGATTATCAGGTGCGACTATAGTGATGTGGCCTCCGCAAAAAATGCGCAACCGCGACCCGAGCCGGCTGCCGCCAACCGCACGCCCGAAAAAAAATCCTGATTCGGAGAAAATGTATGCGAACCAAAACCAGAATCATCGCGTTGATAGCCATAAACACTGTCCTGCTGCCGTTTGCCGGCTGCTACCGCCCCGAAGCGAGGGGCTGGCAATTGGACACCTCATCCGGCCAGACCGACGTCGCCGGACAGAGATTCTCGGCAGGAACACAGCAACCCACTGCCGTCGAATCCGCGATAGCGCTATCTGACAAATATGCAATGCTTTCCGAGGAGGCCTCGGCCCTCAGGCAACAAAAAAAGAACCTCGATGCTGAAAACCAGCGGCTGAAAGACGAGCTGCAAAGCTGTCGCTCCCAGTTGGAACAGGCACAAAAGGATTTAGGCGAAGCCAACGACCTTTTGCTGGAGATGCGGGTGGAATTGAACAACTGGAAGAACGACGTGCTCGGCTTCCGTGACGAGATGCGAGACGCCGAAAAAGCCCAGTTGGAAGCGCTGTTGAAAATCCTCAAGCTGATGGGCGGAGAGATAAATCAGCCCGGAAATATACAAACCCAGGTTCCAAAGGAATAAAAATGAAAGACAGTAAATTATATTTTCGATTTTCGATTTACGATTTAAGATTTAAGAAATTGAAAATAGTAAATAGTAAATTGAAAATTTTGGTGTCTTCGTGGTTCATATTGTCCCTGACAGTTGCCTCGACCGGGTGCTTAAGGCACAGAATGTCGGCGTCATCAGGCCAGCACTATTACCCGAGCACGTCAAAAAATCTGCAGACCATCAGAACGGTCTGCCTGGTTGAACTGCACAACAACTCCGCCTATCCTCAGATATCCGGCGATGTAACTGAATCGCTTCATCAGGCGCTGCAAAAGCAGCACCTTTTCGGCCTGTCGCTGCTTCGACAAAGCGACGTCGTCTGGAAAAATCTGCAGATACGTCCCGACTCGGCTTATACGCTTGAACAATTGCTGGCAACGCGTAAGATGCTCGGAGTTGATGCCGTGCTGATAGGCACGGTTACCAGCTATACGCCATATCCGCATATGGCGATGGGCCTCCAATTGAAGCTGATAGACCTGAGAGATGGACGACTCGCCTGGGCAATTGAGCAGGTCTGGGACACGGCCGACAAAACCACAGAAGAACGGATAAAGAAGTATTTCGAGCAGCAAATGCGCCCGGGCTTTTCACCTCTGGGCGAACAGTTGGCGGTGCTGAGCTCTATAAACTTTGTGAGGTTCGTAACCTATGATGTGGCCGATACCTTTAGCCCGTGAGATAATAAATCAACAAATCCGTCTATTGTTTCCAGTATTGTATCTCACGGGCTGAATAACCGGCGGGAAACTAATGTCAGAACCAGCAAAAAACCGTTTATCGTCCGAAAACGAGCGGCAACTTTAGAAGAAAATGAAAATTTCTGTGCAAGACGCTTAAGTTATCCACGGAACGCACGAAAAGAAATCAGAACCAGGAATACTGTGCAGTAGTGATGAAATGATAGACAAGATAAATATCAATCAGATTCCAGAGCACTTTGACGGCCCATCGCCCGGTCAGCCGAACCGTCCGAAACCTCCTGCCAATGACCAGGCGGATGCGACGCTGCAAATCGACCATTGTTCCCTGATTGAGCAGGCAACCAAGGCGCTGCCCGACGAGACCGATGCCGTCCAAAGAGCACGCCAGCTTCTGCAGTCAGGCCGGCTCGATAATCCGGCGAATATCAAAGAAGCTGCGGAAAACATCGCCAAATTCGGCGTATAAAAGCTATTAACATACTGCCGTGTCTGAGGTCGGCCAGGGAAGGACGACGCAACGAGCTTAACGGATGGGCAAGTCGGCGAGGAAACGTGTACAGGGCTTCCCCAAACCCAGTTACCTTACCTCGCCGTTTTTTTATTGGATATTGCGC
>CAYUIL010000005.1:24814-30426 GCA_964444715.1 uncultured Pirellulales bacterium
ACTCTGCCGGGCAAAATCAGCGAACAGCTTATCTACATTGCCGACGGGTTTATGAACAAGCGAAGAGCTTGTGAACGCCGGCGGCCCGAAATGACACGCCTCATCCCACGGCTTAACAATAAACCAACCGCCGGATGGGCAAGACAACTTAGTTTGGACAACCCTGCAGGGAATCCTCTTTGGCACCTGGTTACACCCCCATTTGTCTGTATTTTAGCCAATTTGCACTAATAAATCAAGTGCAATCACCAACGCGGGCGTTTTCGGAAAGCCAATCCTTCTGTTGAATCTGCCGTTAAGGAATATTATAGGACAAAATGTGAACCTGCCGATGATTATAAAAGAGGTGCGATGATGCGGATTATCTCGCAATGCCCCCTATGTGGCTATACCTGGCTGTTAGACGACAGCGCAGCCGATAGAAGAATAAGGTGTATAAACTGCCGAAAGCTTTTTAAGGTGCCGAAGCTGGAGGACGTGCCAAAGGCGGTCAAAATCATAAAGCGTGCGAAAGGCACGGTCTATGTGGACGAAGCAGGCAGGACATACGGCTGATAGCAGCTAATAAACTCACTTCTGTTTGCCAGCCGCTGCACGGGGAGTATCGTTGGCCCCGGGTTTCCTCACCACCGCCGCGGAGTTGGCATCCGGCTCGATGCCCAGTGCTTTCTCGATTCTGGCTAATCTTGCCGAAACCTCAGCGAGCCGCGAATCGAGCGAATCCAGCTTTGTCGTGGTGGTCTGGCAATCGCTGCCAACCCGCAACAGGTGCTTCTCCGTCAGGTCCATATAGCGTTCCATCAGCCGTTCGTATGCGTCGATGGCACGGGCTGCGTCTGTTTTGTACTCAGGCGTTGTTATCACCGGCTCAACCTCGTAATTTCTTTCTTTGCCGGGAATCGATGCCGCAAGCTGTGCCACCACAAGACAAATGACAACAACCGTGCCAATGACCAACAGATTCCTTTTTGATTTCATAACTACTTCTTTCTCATCATTTATCACGGCGCAGCCGGACTAATTTACAATGGTAGCTGCTAACATTTTTGCGGCTTTAGCCGGCTTTTGCTCCTTGGGCAGCGTGAAGAAGAACGTGCTGCCTTCGCCGGGCCTTGACCGCACCCATACCTTGCCGCCGTGAAATTCGATAATCTTTTTTGTTATCGTCAGCCCGACGCCGGTGTTCTCGACGCTGTCTCGCGGCGAAAGCGTCTGGAATATCCTGAAAATCCTCTCAAAATGCTTTTCTTCTATTCCCGGTCCGTTGTCGGTCACGCTGAATTTCCAGTGAGTGTGCTCGTCGGTCCAGCCGATTACTACCTTGCCGTCCGACTTGTCTATAAAGTTGATGGCGTTGCTGAGCAAGCCATAGAACACCTGTCGTATGCTGTTCCTGCCGCAAACGACAACGGGCAAAGGTTGTTCGACGACAATTTTGATACTCTCCGGGGCATCGATTTCTGCCGTCACTTCGGAGATTACTTCGTTGAGGTCCACTTTGACGCTTTTCTCCCTGCGGGCAACCTGAGAATACTCAAGCACACCGTCTATCAGGTTGTACATTCGCTTGACGCGGGCCAGCAGCAGTTTTATATGCTCCTTGCCCTCCTCTCCGAGCTTATCGCCGTAGTCGCTGGATAGCCACCCCGCCAGCGCGCTGATGCCCCTCAGCGGCGCCCTCAGGTCGTGTGAAGCAACGTAGGCAAAATCCCTCAGCTCCTCGGTGGCCTGCTCAAGCTCGCCGAGCAATTGCATCTGCACCTGCTCGGCAATCTTCAGCTCGGTTATATCCTGCATCAAACCATCGTATGACAAAATCCTGCCCTGCGAATCGAAACTCGGCACTAACGTCCTTCTCACCCAGCGAATGTTCCCGTCCTTTCGGACAATCCGATGCTCGACCGGCCTTAAATCCTGCCCGCAAATACATCGGGAAACCTGCTCGCGGACCACCTCCAAATCTTCCGGATGCACGAGGTCCAGCCACAGTTTCGGGTCCGCCTTGAACTCTTCGGGCGAATAACCGGTTACTGCGATGCTGGCCTGGCTGTGGATGGTCTCCACAGACCGACCCGAGACAAAACGAACGGTATAGAGGTAATCGGTAACCGCCTCGGTGATACGCCGATATCGCTCTTCGCTGGCGGCAAGCGCCTTCTGCGAATTCTTCAGCGTAACCAAATCCTTCTTGTCGGTTATGTCGTGGACCACTCCCTGACTGCCGTCAACCTGACTGTGAACGTTCTTGGTTAAACTGGAATATACCGTAACGTCCACCCTTTTGCCGCTGCTCGTCTTGAGCGTCAAATCGTTGATGTGGACGGCCCCCTTCTTAATCTCCTTAACAAACCGCTCCCTTTCCCGCGGGTCGAACCAGAACGGCTCAGGCAAAAACGGCTTGCCAACCACCTCCGAGCTGTCGGCAACTTCGAGCAGCCGCATAAAGGCAGGGTTGACATAGGTAGTTTTGCCGTCCAAATCAAGTGTATAGACACACGTGTCCGACTCCTCCAGTGACTTGAGGTTCTTTTCTTCCTCCTGACGCCATTTCTCCTCCACCGCCCTGAAAATGTCCGTTTGAGTTACGACACCGCACAGCCACTTGTTGTCTTCAACGACCAGCCGGCGAACGTGCATCTTCTCCATAATCCGGCTTGCGGTAAACACCGCATAATGCGGGGGTATGCTCACCGCCGGATACGACATTACCTCCTCCATTTTGACGCAGGCCGGGTCGCGGCCGGCAGCGATGACCCTTTTAAGAAGGTCTCTTTCGGTCAGCACGCCTACAACCTGCTCGGCCTGCATAACGACAATGCCGGAGATTCCCCGTCCTGACATTACCGACGCCGCCTCTGCGACCGTTGTATCACGTTGAACCGTCACCACGTCTGTGGTCATTATCTCCGCGACATCCCTCCACATACCATACGATGTCAGCACGCGAATAAGGTCGGTCTGCGTAACAATGCCGACCAGCTTGCCGTCGTCGATAACGGGCAGCCGTTTAACGTGCCTTTCCTCTGCAACCCGGCCGGCCTCCAGCACCGACACCTCCGGCGAAACGCTTATGACCGGATAGGACATAACCTCGCGCACCTTTATGTCCAGGGTGCTTCTGCCTTTCGCAACGACCCTTTCGAGAAAATCCTTCTCCGTGATGATGCCCACAACCGTCCCGTCGTCCACGACGACCAGTGATGAGACACAATCGTCGGCCATCAGGTTTGCCGCCAGCGCCATTGTCTGCTCCGAACCAATGGTGGCTACATCGGGTATCATAAGGTCTTTTACCTGAAGCCAGACCTGGCAGGAAGTTACAAGACAGCTCGATGACACGTCCTGCATCCTGTTTTTAATCAGCTCTCTGATTTTCCCCTCGTCTGCCATACAACCGCCTCTCGTCTGCCCTTTAATTATGTTGATATTAGAGACATTCTAAAACTAAATATAGGTCCTTTTTCCTCCTGCTGTCTTGTTCGTCAAACGCTGGCCCTGAGTGTATTGCGGAAACTACCTGATTTGCCCGCAAGGCGTGCCTGAAAAAGCACATCGACAAGGGCTGCTGCTGATAAAGTTGCCTGTATGGAGCGGTTAAATGATTCCCATAACCAGCGAGCGTTTGACAAGCTCTGCCGCGTTATGAGCGGCCATTTTTCGCATAAGCCGGTTACGGTGGAATTCGACGGTTCTTTCGCTGCGGGAAAGCCGTCTCGCTATCTGCTTATTGGTCTGTCCCCCGATTATCAGCCGGAGTATCTCCCCCTCCCGCCTGGTCAGCGCCACATCGCTGCCAGTGTTGAAAACGAGGGTGTTTTCGAGAAGTTTATCCGCCGTGGTGGATTTATCCGCCGTGGCGGATTTATCCTCACCTGTTTCCAGACCGTCTGCGAGGATTCGACTTTCGTGTTCCAACAATGCCATTTGCTCGTTCATAACCTAAATTATCGAGACCGACCGCGATGTCTTAAGCAGCTTGCTAAAATACAGATTACAGGACCTTCCGTTTGCTATTACGAGGAAGCTTACCTCGATGGCAGGCAGGCGTATAGCCCTTCGACTACGCTCGGGACAGGTGGGTAGCGGATAGTTAAGACGCAAGACCCAAGGCGGAGGGCGGATTTCGCTGATTTTCTTTTTGAAATAAAGTTCTTAATGGCTACCGTGGTTTACCATAACTCTGGCACTTTTACCCACAATCCTTATAATTGCATCAGCACAACTATGGAGTGAAACGCAAATATGGCGGCTTCTTTTTCGGCATATATAGATGAGTCAGGCGACGAGGGTTTCAAGTTTCGCACTGCTTTACAAGAACAGGCAAGCAGCGATTGGTTTATTCTGGCTGCATTCATTACTCGAAAGAAGACTGACCTTCAAACAGTTAAAGCCATCGAGAGGGTTCGAGAAGAGTTTAAACTTGCCCCAAGGAAGCATATCCACTGGAAAGATTTGAAACATCCTCAGAAAGTTCGTTATTCCCAGATTATTGCCTCTCTTCAATCGCGGGTTATGGCGGTTTGTGTCCATAAACCGTCCCTTATGGAGCCGGAAAAGTTCTCTGAGAGATACCGTCTTTATTTCTATGCAGTCCGATATTTGGTTGAGAGGATTTCCTGGCTCGTGCGTGACAAGCATAATCCTGATAAATGGGGAGGCGATGGAACTGCTGAATTGCTGTTCTCAAATCGACAGGGTATGTCTTACAACGAAATGCGGGATTATCTTCGGTTGCTGAACAAACAACAGCAGGCAGGTCAGGATATCCGTATCGAATTTGAGAAGGTCCCTGTCGAAAAACTAAAAACACAAACACCGGGAAAATCCATGGGCTTGCAGTTCGCCGATGCGGTTGCGGGCGCGTTTTTCAATGCCCTCGAACGCGACAAGTTTGGCAATACAGAGCCGCGATATATTCAAACAATGTCGCCTGTGCTCTATCGGGAAAATAAAAATATTCAGGGCTATGGCCTTAAAATTGTCCCGCGAGAAGCACTCTCGAAACTGGATTGTGTTGAATCTTTGAAATGGTTGGCCGAGTTCAAATAAAAAAAGCAGACCTCAGGCCATAGGATCCCACGCTATACGCGCTGCTGTCCTTGCGGACAACCTATGGTTGTTCCTGCACATGTCTGCCTACTATATACTACGACTCTTTCGTAACTTTTAACAATAAAAAAGAACATATCGTAATTTTTTCACGGTGTGAGCCATAGTCCGGATTAAGACATAAGTTTCTGTCCCAACTAAAGTTACAGGAGTAATGATGCCTCCAAAAGGTTCTCGCCTAAAAATTTTTTCAAAAAAATAATTTTCCCTCTTGACTCGCGCACGATTTGTGTATAAATTGCACATTACTTGGAACGGAGCAGGACAGTCACCTTAGAAAAGACGTCCTGTGGGCAGAAAATGGCTGAAGTGTAGTAAGCCGCCCAAAGATTGCCGGGATGCACGGTATGCATCAATTTCGTTCTAGTGTTAAACAATCAGGCGACTAAGGCGCCAGGCTTTGTGGGGTTGGGCCCAAGGAGCGGTTGGTTGACGCGTAGAACGCACATTGGGGAGCCTATGGCTCTGCGTTATAATGTGCGTTTGTGCCGTCGGCTCCCCAT
>CAYUIL010000006.1:0-23583 GCA_964444715.1 uncultured Pirellulales bacterium
GCGCTGCCGGCGAGCCAGTTGTTTGAAAGCTTGAACATCCCTTATTTTGGTCCCGTGGATGGGCACGACATTGGAGCGCTGATAAAGCTGTTTGGGACGTTAAAGCAGATTGACCATCCTGCGATTCTGCACGTGTTTACGAAAAAGGGTATGGGATTCACGCCAGCCGGTCACGAGCCGAGCAGGTATCATTCGACGGGACCTTTCGAGATAAACGGTGATTCAACCGAGACCGTGGCCCCGCCCAGCGATGGGCAGCGGCAGAGTTTTACGGAGGTTTTCGGTGAGCAGTTGACCAAGCTGGCTGAGAAGGACAGGAGGATTGTTGCGATAACCAGTGCGATGTGCGACGGAACGGGTCTGATGGAGTTCCGCAAACAGTTCCCGGACAGGTTCTATGACGTGGGGATAGCGGAAAGTGCGGCGGTAGAGATAGCGGCAGGGCTTGCGAAGAGCGGCCTGCGTCCTGTTGTGTGCATTTATTCGACATTTCTGCAGAGGAGTTTTGACCAGATATTTCAGGAGGTGTCTTTGCAGAACCTCCCCTGTGTGTTCTGCATCGACAGGGCCGGAGTGGTCGGCGCGGATGGCCCGACTCATCACGGACTTATGGATATTGGGTTTCTGCGGATGATGCCGAATCTGGCACTTGTAGCGCCGGCGGATGCCGCTGAGATGACCGGTGCGCTGGAATTTGCACTGAGTGCGGACCGGCCTGTGTGCATAAGGTATCCGAAGGATTATATCGCCTCTAAGGGGATTGCCCAGGCTAGTATAGAGCCGTTTGTGTTAGGCAAGAGTGTGGTCGTCACAAGCAGCGCCAAGTCGCGTGTTGCGGTAGTCAGTTACGGCAGTGTTCTTGTCGAGGCGATTGCTGCTGCGAAGCTGCTGGCTGAGGAAGGCATTGAGGTTGATGTAATAAACGCGCGGTTCGCAGCGCCGATTGATGGGAGGATAATCGAGCTTTTGGAGTCGGGTAAGGCGGTGGTCACGGTTGAGGACCATAGCATCGCCTGCGGGTTCGGCTCGGCGGTGCTGGAGGCGGCAGGGCAGCGCAGCAGCGGGTTTGTGCCGGGTGGAGAGGTACGCGTCTTAGGAGTGCCGAGGCGCTTTGTCAGGCACGATTCGCGGAGCAACCAGCTTATGGAGGCAGGGATAAATGCCGATAAAATAGCGGAAGCGGTGAGGCAGATGCTGAATCGACATTCTCAATTCTAAATTCAAGAGAAGATTATGGCCAAATCGGGCCAAAAGAGAAAGTTGAAGCTGGCGATTTTCGGGGACCGCAGGAAGGGGCAGGTTGCAGAGGCGATTTCGGAGTTCGCGGATTTTATAAAGCGCAGGGTTAAGACGGTGGTCCGTTGTGGGATAGACGAATGCACTCTTGAAATCCTGGAGGGGGCCGATTATGCGGTAGTCTTCGGCGGGGATGGCTCCATTATTGCCACCGCCAGGCAATTGAGTCGAAGCGGTGTCCCTGTTATAGGGGCCAACGTCGGCAAACTTGGGTATCTGGCGGAATTCAGCGTGGAGGAGCTGAAGGAGTTCTTCCCTCGGCTGAGACGTCGCGATGTGTCCATAGAGAAGCGTATGATGCTGCTTTGCCGGGTATTTCGGGCTGGCCGTGAGCATTTTTGCTCGACGGCGGTCAACGACGTTTTCATTACCGCTGGGCCGCCCTTTCGGATGATTGAGCTGAAGATGTATGTGGACGGGCAGCATTTGGGTGAGTGCGTCAGCGATGGCCTGGTGGTCTCGACGCCGACGGGTTCGACGGCGTATAGTTTGTCGGCGGGCGGTCCCGTTTTGTCGCAAAAGATGCAGGGAATGGTGATTACGCCGATTTGTCCGCATAGCTTGAGTT
Source organism: uncultured Pirellulales bacterium (assembly GCA_964444715.1). Lineage (GTDB taxonomy): Bacteria > Planctomycetota > Phycisphaerae > Sedimentisphaerales > Anaerobacaceae > Fen-1362. The sequence goes on from CAYUIL010000006.1 coordinate 1,865, forward strand.
TCAGGCCGATTGTAATCAAGGCGGACAGCGTAGTTGAGATTCGGGGCGTCCGTTTCAATGATGGGACGACGGTTTCGACAGATGGCCAGGTATCGCTGGATTTGGAAATTGATGACGTGGTGCAGGTGCAGCGTGACCAGAGGGATTTTCTGGTCGTGCATAACCCGCTTCGCAGTGAGTGGGATACGCTGGCCGCCAAGCTGGGCTGGGCCGAGAAGCCCAGATACCAGCCCGGCCCGCCTGCAGGGCGCAAAAGTGTCTGACCGGTGGGCCAGTGTGCGAACATATCGGCTTTCCGGGGGTAATTAGTATTATGAGAAATCGCAACCTGCTTTATATGTCGGTGGTTCTCGCGGTTGTTTTCTCCGCGGTCGGACTATCACTTGAAAGCCCGGCGACTACCAACCCGCTTGGGCTTGGGACGGTTCCGCCAACGGCATACAAGTCAGGGCTGATACCGAGCATCAACCCGGTCGATACCAGAGGGAATCTGGTGGTTACGGGCAACGTGACCGGCGGGATGTATTTTCGGGGCGTTGTGCCATATCAAGGCGTGACGGATTTCGCAGCTCCAGCCAGTTCACTGTCGCATACTTCTGGAGGGATAGAGTCATTTCTGAGGAGATCAGCGGGTTCGCAGAATTTAGGGCGGCCTAGCGGAGGAATAACTCCTTATTATTCGCAGAGCTGGACGGTGACTACGACGATACCCGGGGGCAAGACGGTGTTCACGCCACAGTCGGCCAGCAACCTCGGTACTGAGTCATTTTCGGGCGTCAATTTGCCGCGTGAGCAGATGGGATATTACCAGAGGGAATACGTTTCACAAGTGGGCAATCGCCCATTGTCGATGAGTCAACAGGAGCTGGAGAGGATTATTGATATTGATACTGGAAGGTATCCACAGGGAGGCGATTCGGTTTCACAGGCGCAGTCGCAGGAGCAGTTCTGGCGACAGTTAAGGGTGCCGATGAAGCCAAGTCCGGAGTCGTCACAGAACGGTTCTGAGGGCTTGGGGCAGGCGACGGGCGAACCGAATGTGGCGATGTTGCTGGCCCGCCAGACGGACAGCGGGCTGGGTTTGCGTGCGGCGCAGGAGAAGCAACCCGCCGTGGCGGCTCAGCAGGGACTACAGCAGCTCGCCGATACGTTAGAGCCAAACCTGGGGCCGGATGTATATGAGCAGATGAAGATGAAATTAGGCAAACCGGCTATGGATATAGCAGCGCTGAGTAAAGCGACCGGTGACAGGGCCGCAGGACAGGCGGAGGCGAATAAACCAGCGGTGCCTGAATTTTCGAGGGTCGATATATCCGCACTCGGTACAGGTGGGTTTGCAGAGGCGTACAAGAGCTTCGCCGCTTACAGCGATGACAAGTTCAATCAGCATATAAGGGCGGCGGAGAGCTATATGAAGCAGGGCAGGTTCTACCGCGCCGCTGATGCTTATACGCTTGCGACGATTTATAAGCCGGACGACCCCCTTGGGTACGCGGGCAAAAGTTACGCGCTATTTGCCGCCGGCGAATATATGAGCAGCTCGCTGTTTCTGGCAAGAGCGCTGGAGATCTTCCCTGGATATGCGAAATTAAAGATAGACCTTGTCGGGATGATAGGCGACAAGGACACGGTTGAAAACAGGATACTTGAGGCCAGAGAGTGGCTTGACAGAAGCGGTTCAGGCGAGCTTGAGTTTTTGCTCAGTTACGTGTATTATCAGATGGACCGGCTGGAATTTGCCCGGATAGCGATTGAATCGGCGGCAAAGAAGATACCTGACTCGAAGGCCGTTGCGGCGATGAACAAGGCGATATATGAGCGAGTATCGAAGCCGTAGCATAGCAGGCGGTTGGTGCCCATGGCAATCCGGTGCGTTGTACCCCATCAATGAAAGAAATAAGCAGTCCTTTGAATATGGAGGAGATTTTTGCGCCTGGAGGGGCAGTTGCCCGGGTGTTCAGCGGCTATGAGCGGCGCCGGCAGCAGGTCGAGATGGCCAAAGCGGTGCAGCGGGCGTTTGCGGCAAAGCGGCATCTGGTTGTGGAGGCGGGCACGGGGGTCGGCAAGACTTTTGCGTACCTGGCACCCGCGATAGAACGGGCTTGCAACGGGGCAGGCAGGGTCGTCATCAGCACGTTCACCATCACTTTGCAGGAGCAGCTAATCAATAAAGACATCCCTTGTCTGGGCAGGTGTCTACCGTGGCAATTCAACGCGGTTTTAGCAAAGGGCAGAGGCAATTACCTTTGCAAACGCCGACTTGAGTTTGCGCTGCGAAGACAGATGGGGCTATTCGACCAGTTCGGCTCGGCGCTTGCGGAGATAAACGACTGGGCGGCCAGGACCAAAGACGGCTCACTCAGCGATATGCCCTTTGTCCCGGATACTCGGGTGTGGGACGCGGTGAAAGCCGAGCACGGAAATTGTCGCGGCAGGCGCTGCGGACATTTCGCGAGCTGCTTCTGCTGGCTGGCTCGGCGACAATTAGAGAACGCGAACATAATTGTGACAAATCACGCGCTGTTATTCAGCGACCTTGCGCTGCGGGAAGAAGATGCCTCGATACTGCCGGATTATGAATGGGTGATTATAGACGAGGCACATAACATCGAGCGGGTCGCTGAGGAGCATTTCGGAATTGACATCAGCAGCGGGTCGGTGAGGTTCCTGTTGGACGGTTTGTACAATCCGCGAACGCACAAGGGACTTCTGGTTTACGTCGAGGCGGGAAAACTAACGGACTTAGTCGTCAAGACAGCTCAGGCGGCCAGAACGTTTTTCAAGAACGTTCATCAGTGGTATGAGCGGCATAAAGAACAAACCAATGGCAGGTGTTATGTAAATTTCGTTGAGGACACCATTTCGGCAAATTTGAAAGCACTGCGTTCAGGTTTGTCACAGTTAGCAAAGCAGGCCAGGGACGAGGACGAGCGATTCGAGCTGATGCGATATGCAGACAAGTGCACGGCGTTATTGCAGAATTTGGAAGTTTTCCTGCTGCAAACAAGGCAGGACTACGTGTATTGGGTCGAGGTCAACGAGGGCCGGCGGGAGACAGTGTCCCTGAGAAGTGCGCCATTAAACGTCGGGCCGGATGTGAAAAGATGCCTGTTCGACAAGTTTAACTCTTGTGTAATGACAAGTGCGACGCTAAGCAGTGGCGAGACAATAAAAAAAGGCGGATTTGCGTTTTTCGCCGGGAGGATCGGCTTGGAGGATTTTGAGGGGCTTTGGCTGGGTTCGCCGTTCGATTATCAAAAACAGGTAACGCTTTATATCGAGAAAGACCTGCCCGAACCCAATAGCGAGGATTTTGTTGAGGCGGCCTGCGAGGCAATAAAGAAATACATCCTGCGGACGCAGGGCAGGGCGTTTGTGCTTTTCACCAGTTACCAGATGCTCAAAAATTTTGCGAAACAACTGGCGGACTGGCTTGATGAGAACAATATCGAGTTGTTGCAACAGGGTGCGGGGCTGGACAGGACCTCGCTATTGAAACGATTTAAGAAAGACCAGCGAAGCGTGCTTTTCGGGACCGACAGTTTCTGGCAGGGGGTGGATGTCGCGGGTGAAGCGTTGTCGAACGTGATAATCGTTCGATTGCCTTTCGCAGTGCCCGACACGCCGTTGTTGGCAGGTCGATTGGATAAAATCAGAGAAGAAGGCGGCAATCCGTTTTTAGAGTATCAGTTGCCTTTGGCGATAATCAAATTCAAGCAGGGTTTTGGCCGGCTCATTCGCACAAAAACCGACACAGGCATCGTTGTCATTTTGGATTCCCGCGTATTGAGCAAATCCTACGGCCAGAAATTCCTGGCCGCCATACCTAAATGCAAGACCGAAATCATAGGCAGGAACCCACCGCATACAGCGGTCCGAGCGTAAAAATGCGGCAAAAAATTTTCTAAAAAATTCCAGAAAAAGGCCTTGACAGTCGATTCATAGGTATATAGTTTATATGCGAACTACTTTAGGGGTATCTAATATGGCTTTGAAGGAAGAACTTGGGTTAAAACGCGGGTTTACCAATACGGCACACGAGGCGATTCTGAACATCTATTTTACCGCCTCGATAATAAAAAAACGGGCTGATGCTTTCTTCGTCCAATTCGGCCTTACCGACGTGCAGTTCAACCTGATGGAACTCCTCCGCTACCAAAGTGGTAAAGAGGAAGGCCTCAGCCAGTCACAACTCAGTGATATGATGCTTGTCAACCGCGCCAATATCACCTCACTGGTGGACCGTATGGAAAAGGCAGGCCTTGTCGCCCGCACGGCCCACACAAATGACCGCCGATTCAATATCATCAAGTTGACCAGCAAAGGCGCAAAACTCTTCGCAAAAGTCGAACCCCATTATAAAGAGCAAGTTCACAAAGTGATGGTTTTGTCGAGCACTGCTGAGATGAAGCGACTTACGAAAACACTCGAAAAGATACGTAACAAGCTGAGGCAGTAAAGATGCGCCGGATGGAACGAACCGGCTTTTATCTTGGAAATGTAGTTCATATATGAACCATACATATAGCAAGTAACTTGGAAAGGAGAATGCTATGAAAGTGACTGCTCTTCAAATACGGAACGTCGTTTTCTGGGCGCTCATTTCGATTTTCGCCATACTGGCCGCCATCATCTCCACAGGCATGGGCCGACTCTGGGGACCCAAACTGCTTACTCTTCACATGCTTATCTATCTCGCAATCACCTTGCTCGCACTTGGAGTGGTGCTGGTAGTGCTGACGGTAAAACTCAAGGAGCCGAGGATACGAAAGTTATTCTTCGTATTGACGGGCGCTTCCGCCGTGGGCATCCCAATTTGCGTCGTTCTACATAATCTTGTCTATGCCCTGTTCTTCCACGGAAAGGGCGGGGATGAGGCCGTCTTTTTCATCCTGGCTCTTTTCGTTTGCCCGGCTTTGTTCGCCATCGGGGCGATGGGAAGCATTGTGCTTCTCATCAGGGACATGATTAAGAAACAATAATCTTAACCGTTTGGCTCAGAAAAAACCAGGCGTTAACAAGGGTGTTGATAAAGCCGGTTAAACGACGTATTCTATCGCTGATTTTTCCGGATGGGTAAAATTCTTAATTATTAAGGAGAAAAGCAAATGGACGACCTGCCCAGCCTTGCCGAGCCCGTTTAGAAAACAAATTGCGTTTTTTAGGATTTATAAAAACGAGATTCGGAGTCTTGGCTGGTAGCACCTACCGGCAGAGACCGGTTTACAAGAATGTCGTTGCGGTATGGTTGATAGTAAAGACATTTTGGTAGTATTTTTGAGTTATGCAATTGGTTGTGTTTCGACCGGGTACTATTTGACCCGTTTTTGCACCGGTGCAGATATAAGAAAATCCGGCAGCGGCAGTACGGGGGCGAGAAACGTTGGTAGAAAGCTCGGCAGGATTGGTTTTGCTGTCACATTGTCAGGGGATTTTGCGAAAGGTATGATTGCGATGTGGGTTGCATCAATGCTGGCGCCTCACCCCTGGGCCATATTGGTGTCGCTGCTTGCTGCAGTGATTGGGCACATCTGGCCAGTTCAACTGGGCTTGCGAGGCGGAAAAGGCGTAGCGGTAACACTCGGCGGCATACTGGTTTTTGATCACTGGCTCGCGGTCGTCTGCTGCCTGGTTTTTCTCCTGTGCCTAATTTGTCTGAGGAAATATATGCTTAGCGGCCTGATAGCCGTGGCGACGATGCCCGCCGTGGCTATTACGGCTGGACATTCGGCCATCGACATCGCCGGTGTTATCGCCCTGACAATCGTGATTCTGTTTGCCCATCGAAACAATCTGGCCGAACTTATCCGCAAGAAACGTTTCGATGCGGAAACAATTGAGCAAGAGAGGCGGCAAATATGATCCAGACACTTAGATTAAAAATCGCGACAGAACCCTCGGAATTCGAGCAGATTCACAAGCTTAACTACGAGACGTTTGTGGAAGAAATTCCCCAGCACAGGCCCAACCCAAGCGGGGTTCTTGTGGACAGGTTTCACAATGACAATACCTACATTATCTGCACGGACGGAGACAAATTGCTTGGAATGCTGGCCGTTCGAGACAAGCGGCCTTTTTCGCTCGATGAAAAGCTCGCGAATCTCGATTCATATCTGCCGGGCAACCGTTCAATATGTGAAATACGCCTTCTGGCTGTAAGGAAAAGCTGCCGTCACACCTATGTATTTCGCAAGCTGATAGCAAAGGCCGTGGACTACTGCTGCAGTCATAAACATGACCTTGCTGTTATTTCCGGCGCTTTACAACAGCAGAAGCTGTACGAGCATCTCGGTTTCGTGCCGTTCGGTCCTGTTGTAGGCACTGACGCTGCGAGTTTTCAGCCGATGTACCTGACGGTCGAAGCATACGAAAAGGCGATAAAACAGGTTATTGAACCCCAACCACCTTGCTCAACCGGAAAAAAGGTGATACTTCTGCCCGGCCCGGTCGAGATTGTGCCCGACGTCCGAAGGGCATTTAATGAATTTACCATCTCGCATCGGTCGGAAGATTTTCTGAAAATTCACAAGGAAACAAAGAAGCTCCTGTGCCGTTTGGTCAACGCGAAGAACGTTGAAATACTTATGGGTTCGGGGACGCTGGCAAATGATGTGATTGCTGCCCAGTTGTCTTTGAAGCCGGGGAAAGGTCTGGTTCTGAGTAATGGCGAGTTTGGCGAAAGACTTATAGGCCAAGCAAAACGTTTTTCCCTTTCATTTGAGACCATATCTGTGGATTGGGCTGAGCCGTTTAATTCCGAAACAATCAGAAAAGCTATTGGGCAACTACCGGATATTAACTGGCTGTGGACTGTCCACTGCGAGACGTCTACCGGCATGCTCAATGATATTGCGATGTTAAAAGAGGTTTGCAGCGAGCGGGGTATATCGCTTTGCCTCGATTGCGTAAGCTCAATCGGCGTTATTGACGTTGACTTGCGGGGGGTACACTACGCTTCAGGCGTTAGTGGAAAGGGCTTGCGTTCATTTTCCGGATTATCAACGGTATTTTATGAGCAGGCGCCTCCGCAATCGGACCAGATTCTGCCCGTATATCTGGATTTGGCCGTCTATCGGGAAAAAGACGGGATACCTTTCACCGTCTCCTCAAATCCCGTTTATGCCTTGAACAAGGCCCTCAAAGACCTTGATATAAACAAAAAATCAGCAAATATTGCTGCTGTGTCTGCATGGTTAAAAAGCGAACTGAGAGAAATCGGCCTGAATCCTGTTATTCCCGACGAGTATGCCAGTCCCGCCATAATCACTATTGCTTTACCCGACCAATTCGACTCCGAGAAAGTCGGCGCCCGGCTGGATAGGGAAGGGTACTCTATATCCTATAGAAGCGACTATTTACTGAAAAGAAACTGGGTTCAAATCTGTTTGGTCGGTAATTTTTCGCAGGAAGACCTCAGGCTTCTTCCGGCAATTCTCGGGCAAACCTTAGCGTGCTGACCGGCCGTGCTCAAGTGCCTGACCCGCCGGTCTTATTCGTCTCAGCCGGGGCCGCCAAAGTCCATTCGCAGCGGTCGGTGCAGAATTTTCCATCGCGGCTTGCGATTGCCTCAATAGTATTCAAACCTTCCTTAAGCTGAACATCGGGCCATTTGAATATGCAGCCCGTCCCCGTTTTGCTGCCCACGCTTTGGCTGTTGACCTTCAATTCAACCGACTCACAGTTCGAATAAACCTTTACAGTCGTATTTGGGTCTGTTCTCTCCGTGTGGCGACGGCTGGTGATATAAACAACCAGCCCAGTGGTCCATTTCGCCTTGTAAAAATAAAAGGTGTCCTTTCTTGTCCTGCGGTCGGCAGTAACAAGCCCTTTGTCGTTGACGCAGGGCGCGTCTCCTTCATTGCGCCGCGCGCTTGCAAAATCGAACATCACCCACACATGGGTGCCCCAAAGATACGGCCTCGCCTCCATCGCGGCGTAATTCTCCTCGTGGACAATCGCCTGCCACTCTTCCGGATGCCAGGGCCCGCTCGTCCGCGGTCCTCTTTTCATATTTTGCTGGTGCTGCTTAATGCTGGCGCCGGCCCCGTATTCACTGATACCCACCGGCTTGTCGTTCGCATCTCGCTTGTATTTGTCTATGAGCTGGTTCATCTGAGGCGGGCTGCTGTAATACCAGCCCGGATATGTATTCCACGCAACCAAATCGGCTATCGCCCGCACACCGGGCCATTTGTTGCTGGGGTCATTTGATGCAGCCACGGTCAGCCGAGTCGGGTCCTCTTGCTTTGCCAGCGATTGCAGTTCGGTCAGCAGTGGCCGCGGGTCGTCGCACTTGCCAGAGTTGCCAAGCTCGTTATACAAGCTCCAGAACATAATCGACGGGTGGTTGTAATGCTGGCGAATAAGCTCGGTCAATTGCTGTTTTGCATCTTCCCTGAAAGCCGGCGTGTCTAATACCTGATTGACTAATGGCAATTCCGCCCAGACGACGAGACCGTTTTTGTCGCACAACGAATAGAAGTAACTTGAATGCGGATAGTGTGCCAGCCGAACGCAGGTCGCGCCAATCTCGAGAATCAAATTTGCGTCTTCGTCCTGGTCTGCATAACTAATCGCCCAGCCCTTGCCGATTCTATCCTGATGACGGTTCACCCCGTGCAGCGGATACGAATCGCCGTTAAGAAAGAAACCCTTATCCGAGTCAACGCTGAAATAACGAAGACCAAGCGGCTCACCCATCACGTCAACCACGTTGCCGTCGCACAACAGCTCGACCTGCGCTTCATACAAGTACGGGTCTTTTCGGCCATTCCACAAATGCGGATTCTCAATTCGCACCTGGTGATTCAAACTCATCGTCTGCCCCGCCGCGATTTGCCCCTGTCCTTCGGCTTTAGCCACTACCACCGAATCGGGGCCAACTATCGTTACACGCGATTGAACCACTGCCGGTCTATCAAGTCCGTTGGAGACCTTCGCCAGCACATCTATAATCGCCTCTTCTTTGCTGATTTTGGTTTGCTTCATATAAAAACCGGGCGACGCACAATCAACCGGCGTGATACAGACAGGATTCGTGATGATTAGCCAAACCGGACGGTAAATCCCGCCGAAGATATTGAAGTCGCCGCTCAATGGTGGCACGTCCTCGAATGACGAGTTGTCAACGCGAACAGCCAAAACGTTTTCGCCGTCCCATCGGATATGACGCGTAAGCTCATAGCAAAACGCGGTAAATCCGCCGCGATGCTGGCCTAAATGCACGCCATTGAAATAGACATCGGCCACCAAGCTGGCCGCCTCGAAGCGAATAAACAACCGTTTACCTCTTGCCGATTCTGGTATGGCCAGCTTCGTCCGATACCACCCGGGGCCGCGGTAGTAGTTACCGCCCCCGAGAGTGTCTTTGTCATTCCAGGTATGCGGCACAGCAACATCAGCCCAGCCCGAATCATCAAACGCTGGCGACTCGGCGCCGTTCACATCGGCCCTGATGAACTTCCAGCCCCCGGTAACCGGCGTCACACTTCGCGGCTTGCCCTGTGGCTGCCCGCCCACCCCAGCCGTTGCTATCCCCGCAATCACAAACAACAAAACCGCCTTCACGTTCATCTCGTATCCCCTTAATCAAGCCCTGAAAGCTGATTGCCCGGCAAATGTTACCGACAAATCCCGCAGCCCGCAAGCCCGGCGTTTCAATGCTGCCTTGGCACACGGTCGCATACACAAAACAGTTGATAACCCCCACAATACACAATATCCTATTGCAGGAGTAATCCGGTTTTAAAGAGCTCAATTATGAGAACGAGAAAGCTGGGCAATACAAATCTGGAGTTGACCACTATCGGCTTAGGCACATGGGCCATCGGAGGACCCTGGCAGTTCGGCTGGGGACCGCAGGACGATAACGAGGCAATAGCCGCCATACTCAAAGCCATCGACCTCGGCATCAACTGGATTGATACCGCCGCTATCTATGGCTGTGGACACTCCGAAGAACTCATCGGCAGGGCACTCAAGCAGACCAGAACCAAACCCGTCATCGCAACAAAATGCGGCCTGCTTTGGAACGAAAAAAGAGAAAAAGAAAACTGCCTCAAGCCCGAAAGCATCCGCAATGAATGTCACGCCAGTTTGAACCGGCTCGGCATCGACGCAATCGACCTCTACCAAATCCACTGGCCCGACCCCGACAGCGACATCGAACAGGCCTGGGAAGAAATGGCACGACTTCAAAAACAGGGCAAGGTCAGACACATCGGCGTTTGCAATTTCAATACGGAACAGCTCGAGCGCATCCGCAAAATCACCCCCGTCGTATCTTTGCAGCCCCCTTACAGTATGCTTCGCAGAGAAGTCGAAAAAGAATTGTTACCTTACTGCAAAAAAAACAGTATTGGCGTCATCGTCTATAGCCCTATGCAGCGAGGACTGCTCACGGGCAAGTTCAGCAAACAATACCTCGCAGGTCTCGCCCCGGACGACCACCGATTAAGAAGCTCCGAGTTCACAGAGCCGCAGTTCTCCATCAATCTCGAATTCGTCGAAAAGCTAAAACCCATAGCCCAAAAAACCGGCAGGACCATCGCCCAGCTCGCTATCGCCTGGACCCTGCGCCGGCCCGAAGTAACAGCCGCAATCGTTGGCGCCCGTAGACCGATCCAAATCGAGGAAACCGCCTCCGTCGCCGGCTTGGCTGGCACCGAGACTTCGCCTTTAGGCGGGCCCGCCGCCGACTGGAAATTAACCAAAAACGACACCGCCGAAATTGAAAAATTACTGGCTGAACGTCAGGCAAAGCTGTAAAAATTGCAGTAATATCAAGGACGACCAATGAACAAAGAAAATTTACCGAGGATTGACCGCGACGAGCGCATGCAGTCACTTTTGCTGCCGCATTGCCGATTGAAATATGGGCAAATCTGGCAGGACCCCCAAGGCCTGCACAAAGTTGCCTGCCTCGATGCTGCAAGATATGAAGATATCGAACGTCTGATGGCCGAAGAGAAAGCGGTATTGGCTGTTCAAGACCCTCCATATAACTTCACCGTTGGTAACGTTGACAGCAAAAGTTTAGGAGAGGTGCCTATAGGACAGTATATAGAGTGGTGCAGAACGTGGGTGCGCAATACTAGTGAATTTCTGCAAAATAACGCCAGCTTATATGTCTGGCTCGGTGCTGACCAGAACGCTGGTTTTCAGCCGCTGGCCGATTTTATGCTTATGATGAGAAATTTCAAAGAATTTTCAACACGCAGCTTAATTACTATGAGAAACCAGCGTGGCTATGGCACACAGAAAAACTGGATGGCGGTGCGACAAGAACTCTTGTATTACACAAAGGGCAACGCTGTATTCAATGTTGAAGCCGAATACACGGATATACCGAAAATCCTCCGAGGATATTACAAGAAAGTCAGTGGCCAGATAACCGAGAACCTTGAGCGAAGCAAATCGGAAAATATCAGGGCTGGGAACGTCTGGGTCGATATCCAGCAGGTCTTTTACAGAATGGAAGAAAACGTCCCCGGCTGCTACGCACAAAAACCGCTTAAAGCCATTGAAAGAACCGTTTCCGCCAGTTCCAACACCAGCGATATCGTTATAGATTTCTTCGCACACGCGGGAACAACGCTGGTTGCCTGTGAAAAGCTGAACAGGAGATGCTTCACTTCTGATATTAACCCTATTTTTGCTGAAATCACAATCCGTCGGCTGGAACATTACAGGAAAACGGGCCAAACCGGCTGGCAGTTCAAAACCCCTTTCCCTGAGGTCGATGTCGCCTGGCCAGCCGATATTGATTCTGAAAATGGCGATGTGAAAGAAACCAAGTCAACAACAAAGTCCCTGTTCGATTATTCACATACAGCGAAATAAGTTTATGGAAAAACTTAAGGCACAACTCGACAAGCTAATTGAGAAACTGGAGCATGCCGACGACTTCAAGGCGTCACTGAAAAACCTTGTTTCGGTTTACCCTTTCAACGAGTACGAGTATATTATCTCGCATCTGCTTGCCGCTCGCAAACTTACTCTCGACGAATACTACGGACTCCGTGATTCTTACATAGAGAGGAATCTTTACCTCTATGTTTTCGAGATATCCGCGCCGCGTGGGCTGGGTGACAAGTGGGCATACGGACAACTTAAACAACTCGTTCCTGAATGCAAAAAACCTACAAAGAAACTGGATCCCGGCTATGAGAATCAGTACGACCTTTGGCTGGATTGGGCCGACGACAGAAAAAAGCATCACGGTATACGGGTTGAGGTAAAGACATCGAGGGCGGTGGACTTTGAAAAGCCGGATGAGCCGCTTTATATAAAAGCCCTCACATCCAATTCCCGGCGACCTTTTGACATGAACTTCCAGCAGATAAAACCCAGATGCGCAGATGTCTTTCTATGGATAGGCATCTGGCGCGACAAGATACGCTATTGGGTCCTTTCTCGCAGTGATGTGGAGAGCAATAGATACTTCTCGAAGGGCCAACACAGAGGAAATGTTGGCGAGGGGCAACTACACCTGAACCGGGAGAACATTGCTGAATTCGAAAAACACGAAGTAAAATCCACAGACATCAGGAGGTCGATAATCGAGGCGTTCAAAAAACAACACAAAATCAAATAGCATTTCTAAAGGACTCCGAAACGTATGGCTAAAGGACTGACAAACGCAGGAAGCATTTACACAAGTCCGCTGGTTGAAAGAAATGCATCGAAGAAAATGGCTGAGCTTTTCGGCCCGCAGAAAAAATTCGGCACCTGGCGGCGAATGTGGCTTGAGCTGGCAAGAGCACAAAGGAAACTGGGCCTGAAAATCACCCAGGCGCAAATCAGCCAAATGGCCAAACACCTCGACGACATTAACTTCAAGAAGGCAGCCGAGTTCGAGAGGAAAGTGCGCCACGATGTAATGGCCCATATCCACACATTCGCCCAGGTCGCACCAAAAGCCGCGCCTATTATTCACCTCGGTGCGACAAGCTGCGACATCACTGACAATGCCGATTTGATTATCATTCGAGATGCTTTACAAATCGCCGCGGGAAAACTCGCAGCCGTAATCAATCTGCTGGCGCGATTCGCAAAAAAATATAAATCGCTGCCGACGCTTGGCTTTACGCACTATCAGCCCGCGCAACTGACCACCGTCGGCAAACGGGCGACACTGTGGTGCTACGAATTCGCAATGGACTTAAAGGAAGTCGAACACCGATTAGACACACTGCCCTTCAGAGGCATCAAAGGCACGACGGGCACACAGGCGTCTTTCCTCGCCCTGTTCGACGGCAACCATAAAAAAGTCGAGCGATTGGACAAAATGGTCGCCGCCGCCTTCGGCTTCAAAAATACCTGCGCCGTCACGGGTCAGACATACCAGCGAAAAATCGATACGCTGGTCATAAACACACTTGGCTCAATCGCACAATCAGCCCAGAAACTTTGCACGGACCTTCGCTTACTGGCGAATTTGAAGGAAATTGAAGAGCCGTTTGAGAAATCACAGGTGGGTTCATCCGCAATGCCATACAAGCGAAACCCGATGCGATGCGAAAGGGTTACGGCTCTGTCAAGGTTCGTCCTGTCATTGGCCACAAGCCCCGCAATGACCGCCTCGCAGCAATGGCTCGAACGCACATTGGACGATTCCGCCAACCGACGAATCGTCATCCCGGAGGCGTTTCTGGCAGTCGACGGCATACTCGAAATTTTGACCAATGTCCTCGATGGCCTTGTTGTTTACCCAAGGGTCATTACTTCACGCGTCGCGGCTGAACTGCCCTTTATGGCAACTGAAAATATTCTTATGGCCGCTGTCAAAGCGGGCGGCCACAGACAAACCATCCACGAAAAAATCAGACAACACTCCCACGAAGCCGCAGCGCAGGTAAAGCAGCAGGGCAAACCCAACGATTTAATCTCTCGATTAAAAGCCGACCCCGCCTTTGCAAAAGTCGATTTTGAAAAGGTCCTGAACCCCAAGGATTACGTCGGCCTCGCCCCCCAACAGGTCGATAAATTCATAAAAGAAGTCGTAACGCCAGCCACAAGAAGATACCGAACCCAGCTTAACAGAAAAGTGGACCTCCACGTGTAAGGGAATCCCAAGTGACCAGAGACGAGCTTATCAAACGCATAAAAGAAACGGCGTACCTTGAAGGTGATTTTATTCTGCGAAGCGGCAAACGCAGCAAATACTACTTAGACAAATACCTCTTCGAGACCTGCCCGGATATTCTAAAGGCCTTAAGCAAGGAATTCGCCAAACACATTACCGGCGATGTTACCCTAATAGCAGGGGCGGAACTTGGCGGCGTGGCATTGGCAGCAGCCACGGCTATGGAGACAGGCAAGAACTGGGTCATAATCCGAAACAGCAAAAAGGGCTATGGCACAGGAAAACTTATCGAAGGCAAGATGAATAAAGGCGACGTCGTCCTGCTGGTCGAAGATATCGCCACAACAGGGGGGCAGGTGCTTGAGGCCGCTAAGGTAATCACCGAGACAGGGGCAACAGTGAAGAAAATCGTCGCTTGTATAGACCGCAAACAAGGCGCCGGCGAGAACATAACGGCCGCCGGCTACAAATTCGAGTCGCTGTTGACCAAAGACGACTTAGACATCAAGGATTGAGACCGCAAAGCTCGCAGAGATTAGTATTTATTTTTTCTCTGCGGTCTCGGCGTGCTCAGCAGTGAGATTAGCTTCTTTCGCCTTTTGCAAACCAAGTTGTGCGTCTTTATTGTTGGGGTCGATTTTCAGCACCTGCTCGTATTCAGCCGCTGCCTGCTCTGTTTGCCCTTTTCGCAGTAACAGCTTTGCAAGGTCGTTCCGGGCTGCCGAATCCATCGGCGCAAGCTCAATTGTCTTTCGCAAATTATCGATTGCCTCACCGAGCAGTCCCTTGTCTGCCAGCGCGCCAGCCAGATTGAAATACGCGTCAGGACTGTTCGGCTCAAGCTCAGCAACACGACGAAAATTCTCAATTGCCTTATCGAGCCAGCCCATTTGCGCAAGCGCCACCGCCAGATTGCCGTACGCCTTGGCATAGTTCGGCTTTGCCCGAATCGCCTTTGAGTACTCACCAGCCGCCATCGCCAACCGGCCCTGCGAGAGATAAGCATTTCCGAGATTGTAGTATGCTTCGGCGTTATTTGGGTTTATCCGAACCGCCTTTTTGTAATATTCAACCGCCTTTTCCGCTTGTCCTTTTGCCAACACCGCCAGTCCCAGATTCGCGTATATCGCCGAATCCGCCTTCAACTCCACCGCTGTCTCCATCTCCGCAACCGCCTCATCAACTCGCCCCATCCGCAACAACAGCGAACCAAGCCCGCCGTGCAAATCCCCATTTTCCGGATGGAACTCCAGCCCCTTGCGATACAAACCCTCTGCACGTTCAAATTCTCCCCTGTCGGCTTCTATCAAGGCGAGAGCACAATACGTGCGGGCGTCACCCGGCACAAGGGCCAAAACCCTGTTGTAGCGTTCAATCGCCTCATCGGTCCGGCCCTGCAAAGCCAGTCCATTGGCAACATTGTAAAGCGTGTCGGCATCCTTCGGCTTTATCTTCAGGGCAATCTCAAACTCTCGCATCGCCGTCTCAATATCGCCCTTCTGGGCATAAGAAACGCCTAAACTGCAGTGCGCGACATAATTGTCGCTGGTGACGGCGACCGCATGCGTGAACAATGCAGTCGTATCTCGCCAATACCCGACCTGCCTGAACGCCAAAACACCCAGCACGGCAATAAGCACAGAACCGACAACACCAGCCAAAACAGCTCTGTATCGCCGCCCGGCTACCATGTCAGCAACCACCCAAACCAGCATAATAGAAATACCTGTCAGTGGTATATAGGTGAACCTGTCGGCCATCGCCTGCTCACCTACCTGCACAAGCCCGATGACAGGCACTAATGTCCCCAGATACCACAGCCACCCCGCCAACAGGTACCGGCGTCGCCGAAGCAACATCACCACGATTGTAATCGCCAAAAGGGCCGCCACAGATACCGCTATCTTCCAGCCGGCCGTCTTTGTCCACGGATGAGGATACAAAACTGCCAATCCAACAGGCCGAAACATCTTCAAAATATAATCGTAGTAGGCAACCAGGGCATTGCCGATGCGATAACCAAGCGGGAGCGAACCGAACTTCATCACTGCCCCGCTGGTCTTCTGCGCGATAAACGTTACCACACATGATACCCCCGACAGGATAAACAAAGGCGCCTTCTCAAGTATCAGCCGACCAATTGAGTTGCCTGCCCCGGCCTCCTCAGGTAACAGCCGTCTCAAAGGCCAGTAATCCATAATAAGCAGCACAAAGGGTAATGTCACCAGCATCGGCTTTGCCATCAGACCAAGCGCATAAACCACACAAACAGCAACATATCGCCTGACCGTAGGCCCCTCCAAATACCGCACGTACGCCAGCATCGTCAGCATCCAAAACAGCGTGCTAAGCACGTCCTTCCGCTCGGTTACCCAGGCAACGGACTCAACGTGCAGAGGGTGCAGCCCGAACAACGCCGCCGCAAAAAAACTCGGGGCTAGCGCACGCGAATATCGCTTCAACACCCAGAACAGCAGCACCGTATTGGCGATATGAAGCGCGACGTTTACCAGATGAAAACCGCCTGCCCAGGTCCCGAAAAGGTCCCTGTCCAGCATAAGAGAAAGCCAGACAAGCGGAAACCAGTTGCTGCCGTACATCGTGGTAAACGCCCACTTGATGCTGTTCCAGGTCAGACCTTCCGGCACTTTCGGGTTGTCGCTCACATAAACCGGGTCATCGTAATCGACAAAACCAAAACCCGCGGTTTGCCCATACACCACGGCGATGCTGACAACCAAAAACAAACAAAGCCCGAGGACAATCCTCCGCTCGCGGTCATCCATCTTCGGGTGAGAACTCGTCGGGTCCATCTAATCCGCCCACACCAATCGCTCAATCAGCCGTATCAGCCGGCCGGCTGCCTGTCTTTTAGTTGCTTCGGCGAACCGACACCACTCTTCTCCGGCCTTTCTTACCAAAACCTCACACCGCTCGCTACCAACAGTCGCGGGCGTGTTGGCGATTATCATATCCAGCCCTTTTGTCCTCATCTTCCTCTCTGCGTTCGCACGCAGGTTTCTATCCTCAAGGGCAAAACCCACAATAGTCTGGCCCTTACTTTTTCTGCTTGCCGCCCATTTCAGGATATCCGGCGTCGGCTTTAGCGTCAGCGTCAGCATCTTGCCGGTCCTTCTGACTTTCGCCCGCGAAGGCCGAAGCGGAGTATAATCCGATACCGCAGCAGCCATAATCAGGCAATCACAGCCACGGAGGTGCTCTTTCACCGCCTTGAACATCTCAGAGGCCGTCTCAACGCGAACAACAGCGACCCCTTTAGGAATCGGCAGATTCGTCGGCGCCGTTATCAATCTCACCCTGTGCCCGGCCGCAACCGCCGCCCGCGCAAGCTCATAGCCCATCCTCCCACTGCTCGCGTTTGAAATAAATCGCACCGGGTCTATGTATTCCCGCGTTCCACCCGCTGTGATTAAAAACCGAAATCTGCACCTTGGCTTTCGAGAGTGCATTTTTGTGCGAAGGTTATCTGCTTTTGCGTTTCACCTTGGCGGCCATCCCCCCGGCCGCCTCCAGGATTTCCTGCGGTTCGGCCATCCTGCCGACGCCTTCCTCGCCACTCGCAAGCCGACCTTGCCGCGGCCCTACAAACTCTACGCCCATCTGACCCAGCGATTTTACGTTCTTTTGCACAGCCGGATTAGTCCACATCTTCTCGTTCATCGCGGGCGCAAAGACCATCGGCTTGGCCCAGCAGGCGCAAAGCACCGTGCTGAGCAAATCGTCGCAGATGCCGTTGGCGAATTTGCCGATGATGTTCGCCGTCGCCGGCGCTACAACGACCACGTCCGCCCAGTCCGCCAAGCTGATGTGCCCGACCCGGCTACGGCTCGGCGTCTTTGTTCCCTCAATGGCCAGAGCATCGCCTTCGCCGAGACGAGTTTCAAATTCCTCGCCGCCCTCCCACATATTCGTATAAACCGGCTCACCCGTCACCGCCTCAAAGCTCTTGGCCCCCACCAGCCGCAACGCGTTCTCGGTCAAAACCGTCCTGACCAAAGCCGCCGCAGCCGTCATCTTGCTGGCCAGGTCAATCGCCTTATATGCAGCAATGCCCCCGCTCACCCCCAGCACAATTCGCACTCCGTCGAGTTTCCCGCTTCGTCCCGCCATATTCTATCGCCTACTCATTACGCGGCTTGTCGATGTCACTGTGCTCGTAGTCGATGGTAATTTTATCCCGCTTGATTTCCTCGACGACAATCTCGAGCTGGCTCTTGCCCTCGGTGTCCTCAATCAAAGGCCGACTACCCTGCATCAACTCCATCAGCCGTTTCTGAATCAGCGCCGTCAGCTTGAACCGCCCGCCGACCTTTTTCACCAACTCGATATTCTTCAGTTCCTCTATCATTCCTTACAACTCCACAAAAATTTACAGCGTTTAGTGTATTTTCTATCCGCTATTCGCTATTCGCTATTCGCTGCTTTTTTGCCGCGTCAATAATTCTCATGATTTCTCCGACCGCCTCATCCAGCTTATCGTTTATGACCATATGCTGGTAGTCCTGCCAGGCGGCCGCAATCTCCGTTCCTGCCTCATCCAGCCGGCGCTTTGCCGTTTCCTCGTCCTCTCTGCCCCTGCCGAACATCCGCTCAGCCAGGTCCTTTTGTGTCGGCGCCAGTATGAACACCATCACTGCATCCGGATACATCGCCTTAATCTGCCTGCCGCCCTGGACGTCTATCGCCAGAATTACCGTCTTGCCGGCGGCAAGGGCTTCGTCCACCTTGTCCTTCGGCGTCCCGTAAAGGTTCCCGAAAACCTCCGCGTGCTCCAGGAGCAGGCCCTTGTCTATCCGTCGCTGGAACTCCTCCCCGCTGACAAACCAGTAGTCCCTGCCGTCAACCTCTTCGTCGCTTTTTTGGCGCGTGGTAGCCGACACGCTCATATACGCGTTATCCAGCCGCTTCACCAGCTCTTTGCAAATCGTGCTCTTGCCCACGCCGCTGGGGCCGCTTATCACAACAACCACTCCACCCTGTGTTCTGCGTTCTGTGTTCATTGTTCCTTAATCAATTATCAATATCACTCCACGTTCTGAACCTGCTCTTTGATTCTGTCTATCCGACACTTTATATCCACAACCAAGTGCACAACATCGGCGTCACAGGCCTTGCTGCCGATGGTATTGGCCTCTCTGAGCATCTCCTGACAAATGAAGTCCAGCTTACGCCCCGCCTGCCGGCTGCCCTTCAGTGCCTTCGCAAACTGCATAAGGTGCGAATCCAGCCGGGCAACCTCTTCCGATATATCCGCCCTGTCGGCAAAAATCGCAACCTCACGCGCCACCGTCTCATCGTTCAGCTTCAATTTTGCCGCCGCAAGCAATTCGTCAACCCGCTTCTTGAGCTTCTCGGCATATTGCCGCGGGCCGGCGGCGCTGTGAATCCGTATCCTCTCAAGATTGGACTTTATCGCCCTGCAATGCTGCTCCAGGTCCGCCGCCATTGCCGCCCCCTCCGCCGAACGCATCGCCTTTAGCCCCTTCATCGCCTGCCGCGTAATCGCCAGCACCTTTCGCCGAATCCGCCCGGCCACCGCCGCGCTCGGCACCGCCGGCGACAAAATCCCGGGTAGCGCCAGCAAGCCGCCCAAATCAAGCTCTCGCTCCATACCGCGGGCCGGCGAAATCCTGCCTAACCGCTTCATCAGCGTCCCCAACGCCTTCTCGTTTATCTCGAAAAGCGCCTCGGTTGGCGCTCCCTTTTGCCTGAGCACATAGTTGACCGTCCCCCGCGACACCTCCCGGCGCAACTGTTTCTCAATGTCCCCCTCCAAAAACCCGAGCGTCTCGGGCAACCGCAATGTCGCCTTGAAGTAGCGGTTATTCACTGTGCTGACTTCAACGGCGTAGGTAACGCCACTCAACCGCCCTTCCGCACTCCCATATCCGGTCATACTATTTATCATAGAGGCCAAACCCTTCCGGCTCCGCTTTAGCTTCGCCGTGATAAATCCGGCTCATCAGGGCGTAGCGAAGCGAAGACCGACACCGTGCACATCGCCTGAAATCAAACAAAAGAACCACCGACCACAATAGCATGCCCACTACCTGCCCGAGCCTGGCTGGCTCTCCGGCCCCGGCTCATCAGGGGCGGGTTGGCCGGTGCTACTGCCGCCTTCGGTGCTCGTAACTGGAGCAGGTGTCTGCATACCTGGCCCGCTCACAGTCGGCCGCCACCACTTGTCCAGCACCAGCGCCACAAGCAAAAAGAAGCCGACTACCCCTATCGTAATCCACGTCAGGACATCGCCGGTCTTGCTGCCTAATATCCCGCTCGCCATACCCCCTGCAAAAGCGCCGCTCAGCCCGCCGCCTTTGCCCTTTTGAATCAATATCACCAGAATCAGCACAACCGAGCAAAGCAGGAAAAGACCGGCGATAACGCTCATTATCAACCCCGCTGCCAACAACGGATTTAACGCCATACTGTATCCCCTATTTCGTCAACATTTCGATAATCAAATGCTACGCTGCGAAGTGGCGCCTCGCTACGTAGCACGAGCCGCCGCCTTTACAATCGCCACAAAATCATCCGCCTTCAAACTCGCCCCGCCTACCAGCAATCCGTTGACGTCCTCCTGTCCCATCAACTCGCCGGTATTGTCCGGCTTAACCGACCCGCCGTACTGAATGCGAATTTCCCCTGCCAGCTTCCTGTCATACATTTCCGCCAACAGCCCCCTGATTAGTGCGTGCACGTCCTGTGCCTGGCCCGGCGTGGCGGTCAATCCGGTCCCTATCGCCCAGACCGGCTCGTATGCAATCGTAACCGCCAACATCTTTTCCGGGCCAATCCCCATAAGCCCCTTTTTCAACTGCCGCGTCACCACATCGGTGGTCTTGTTTGCCTTGCGCTCCTCTAACAATTCACCCACGCACAATATCGGCAACAGCCCCCCCAATATGGCCGCGTGAACCTTCTTGTTTATCAACTCGTCGGTCTCGCCGATAACGTGCCGCCTCTCGGAATGCCCGCATATTGCGTAAGTGCAGCCGACGTCCTTCAGCATCGCCGAACTTACCTCACCGGTAAACGCCCCCTTCTGCTCAAAGTAAACGTCCTGCGCACCAAGCGCCACCAGCGACGAACTAAGGGCTTTGCCCACCTGCTGCAGGTAAACAAAAGGCGGACAGACCGCTACATCGACCTTGCTGCCTGCCGTCTCCTCGCAACCCGAAACGACACCCTCAACCAGCGAAACAGCGCTATGGCTGTCCGTGTTCATTTTCCAGTTGCCCGCCACGAACGGTTTTTTCATCGTAACGCCCCTAAAATGCTCTCCAAACACAATCAAGGCCCGCCTTTTGGCGAGGTCTCGCCTTTGGCGGACCCACTCTTACCCCAGCACCTCTGTCGCACGAGGAAAACTGCCCAATACCGAAAGCTGCAGACAGTGCTTACGCGCCTCATCGAGGGCCTTGAGAACTTTCTCGTCGCTTTGATGCCCCAGAAAATCGACGAAGAAGTAATACTCCCACTGCCTCTTCTTGCTCGGCCGCGACTCTATGTTGGTCAGGTTGACGTCGTGCTTCTTGAACACCTCAAGCACATCGACCAGGGCGCCCGCCTTGTGTGCCGTGCTGAACATTACTGCGGTTTTGTCCTCGCC
>CAYUIL010000006.1:23593-25276 GCA_964444715.1 uncultured Pirellulales bacterium
AGCCTGGCATTCTCGCGCCCGACCACAAAGAACCTCGTAACGTTGTTGGGTGTGTCCTCAATGTTCTCACAGACAATCTTCAGCCCATATAACTCCGCGGCCATCGCCGAGCCGATTGCCGCCGACCTCGCCTCTTTCGCGGCCTTTTGCGCCGCCTTGGCCGTCGACGGCTCCGAAATGGTCTTCGCCTCCTTGAAGGTGGAGGCCAGCCAGTTGCGACACTGCGTAAAGACCTCCGGCTTCGAGTATATCCTCTCAACCTGCTCCAGTGAACAATTCGCCAACAGGTTGTGATGAACAGCCATTAAAATCTCAGAGCAGACCTTCACATCCGAATCCACCAGCGCATCAAGGGTCTCAACCACGCCGCCGCCAAGCGTATTCTCTATCGGCACAATACCCAAATCACAATGCCCCTTGCCAACCTCATCAAAAATGCTGCGAATATCCACAAGCGGCTCATAATCCGCGCTTTGCCCGAACTTCAACATCGCCGCCGTATGGCTAAAGCTGCCGCCAGGCCCTAAGTAACCAACCCGCAAAGGCCTCTCTAACACAAATGACCCGCTCATCAGCTCACGCCATATCGCCTGAAGGCATTTGTCCGGCAGCGGCCCTTTGTTGTGCTTCGTTACTTTCTCAAGCACCTCTTTCTCTCGGTCGGGCGCATACACCGGGCTGCCTGTCTGGCTCTTGAGCCTGCCTATCTCAATCACCTCACAGGCACGCTCATTGAGCAGCTTGACAAGCTGATGGTCAATCTCGTCTATCCGCTTCCTTAGGTCTTCCAGAGACGACATATCCACCACCCAACGCAAAACCAATTACCCGCACAGATTTATAAACCTGACTTTCTAACAGAAATACCCTCTTGCGTCAACGCCTTTACCCTGCTACAAATCATTTTTTAATGGCTAACCCCACAAAATACACAATTTTCAAAACCAAATGGGGCTACTTCGGCTTAGTCGCCAACAAGAAAGGTCTTCTCCGCACTGTTTTGCCCTGCCCAACTCGAAAAATCACCGAAATGCGCCTCCTCCACGGGCCTGATAGCCCACAATTCGAGAAAAACCTGCTAAAGCCCCTGCAAAACAAGATTGTCGCCTATTTTGAAGGAAGACCGGTAAAGTTTGATACTCCCCTCGTCCTAAATGACCTGTCACCGTTTACGAAGAAGGTTTTGACTGCCTGCAGGAAAATCCTCTTCGGCCAAACCATATCCTATTCGCAATTAGCCCGAATGATTAGCAATCCACGCGCCAGCCGAGCAGTGGGTAACGCCCTCGCAAAAAATCCCATCCCCCTGATTATTCCCTGCCATCGCATCATCCGCTCTGACGGCTCTCTCGGCCAATTTTCCGCAGTTGGCGGAACTGATGCTAAGAAAAGATTAATAGCCTTGGAGAGTAATGAGCACTAAGCGGTTGGTGGCCACATTATTCGCCCTGCTTTTTTCTTATCGGCCAAAGCTTGTTTGCAACTACAAAGGCCCAGAAAGTAATTACGATACCTAATATCATCACGCAATTGCTGAGGGCACTTTCGCAAGCGTCAAAATGTGATATAGAAGACAATCCGGGCCAAGGTAAATAATTCACGGGCGTGTCACTCCCCTCAGGTAAGCGTTCTTCTATCGTAGCCATCCATCGAAGCAAAGTATCAGAATATAACCATAACGGT
>CAYUIL010000006.1:25286-29162 GCA_964444715.1 uncultured Pirellulales bacterium
CAGCCAGACCGCACTAGCTATTGCAATTATAAGATTTCTTATCAACCGCCACAAACAACTGAAATAACAAATCACTTTAATTTCCCTCTACAGGCCATTTCATAAAATAATGGAATAATAATTCTTTCCTCAGCCCTGTTGCGCTAAAGATTACTCCATATGAATGACATTTGTCCGCCGGTCGGCGGATAAGCTGGCCTTCTTGACAGCGTCGTAAAGCTCGCCGGCGCCCCTGACCTTCTCAAACACAAATTCCGGATGGCTCTTGTCCGTCGTCGCCAGTATCACTGTCCCGACGCCCACAATGCAATCCAGGAAACTCCTGCGAAGCTTGATATCCACTATGCGAAACATATCTAAGTTATCCACCTTGCGGTCGAATATCCCTCTGCCGTATTCAATCCGCTCGGATGAAACCTCGTAATGAGTCATCCGAATCTGCAGCGCCTTGTAGAAAAGAACCATAGCGACCACTAAGCCCAGCCCCAGGCCCAGCAACAGCCGATACCTGCCCACAACCGCCGCCTGCTCAACAGAAAGCTTTAGCCCCGCAATACTTTCGATGTGCCAGACGACCAACGACACCGCCGCGGCGAAAACTATCCCGCCTTTGACAAACGCCCCCGCCATCGCCCATAGCGACGGCTGGCCTACAAAAAGCGCCTCACTCGGCCCCGCCGGCTCCGTCTGTCCGGCATCCACATCACCGCCGGCAAAGCGGACACGCGCCTTAGCACGCTCGGTATTCAAGAACTCCCCGCAATACCTGCACTTTACCGCCGCCGCCAATATCGTCTCGGCACAAAACGGGCATTGCCTTGTCTGCGATGTAGTAACCTGCATACCGTATATATCGGAAAACACCCCTAAAACCGCACAATACTAAAATACGCCCAGTTGCCGCGCATTACATAAGGCCTTTGTCAACCGCAATATGAAATGGCGGAAGGCACGATTGAGCGGGAAAACCCGAAGTTGGCCGTGAAATCGTGGGTTTCAGGGCAAAAACAAGGATTTGGATGGGCTTTTAAGGGGCAAAATACGGCGGTTTTGAAAGTGGCGCAAACGCCGCATTATTGAAGCAAAAAGGGCATATTGTGTTTTTGAGCTAAAAATGAGGGTAGTGCGTTATTACGCTAAAAATGAGGGCGGGGGAAAAATCTGCTGAAAAATCTGAAAAAATCCTCACTTTTTTGAAGATTATATTATGGGACTATACTTCGGCGGTGCTGCATACCGTCGAGCGCTTCTTGAACGTAATGCTGGTCCTCTGCCGCATCTGCAAGCTGTTCCTCAATTCGCTTGATTTCGGCTTTAAGGAACTGTGAATACTCCTCTTGTCCGACGATATGCTTAGCCGCCTTTTCTTCGGCTACCGCCAATTCTCCCCATAGTTTATGCCGTTCATCAATCAGCTTCGCGGTCTTCGCTGAAATATAGCTGGCCAAAAGTTCAAGGAGTTTTTGATTCTCCTCTCTCAAATTTTCGACAAGGTGCGAGAAACGCCCGGTTACAAGTTCGTGAAGGTCTATTTGTATGTCTGTTCGCCTACTTAGCCGGGCAAGCTTTCTGAGCGTTTCTAATGTAGGTTCGCTTTCGGCATTCTCAAACTTAGATATTTGAGTATTTGCTGTAAAATCCAAAATTTTAGCTAATTCGCGTTGACTTAACTTCAATGCGTCACGGAGCTTACGAAATCGAGCCGAAAATTCTTTCCGATTAGTTATATTTTCTTGTATTTTCTTTGACATTGATTAAAGGTAGTTGTATAATCCGTCGATATGAAACCTGTGAGAAATCATATAAAAGTCGTGCCTGTCCAAATTACAAACGTAGAAGCAATAACTCTTATTAGAAAACGTGCACAAAGCGAAGGCCGAAGCGCAGCCAACGCGGCGAGCGTCACCATCATCGAATCGCTCAGCAAACAAAACAACAAAAACCCCGGTCAACCAAAATTTCTCGACGACGTTATAGTAAAAGATGACGCGGGAAAGTCAAGTGAGAAAACTCAATGAAGGCAGAGGACCAAAAGTTGATTGAGGCGGCGACGGGGGAAATTTCGCAGGACAGCGACACTGTGATTGTGACGCTATGCCTTTTACTTGCGAGGATTGAGAAGTTCAAAGACCAATGCGAGTAGGCTTATTGTCTCGGCAAGCTATTTGCGATGGTGACGGAAAGTCGGGTTTTGAAAGAATCCCCGGCTCTGCGTTACGACGAAGTTGGGGGGGAAATTATCGACGGGGAGATTTGGAAGGAGCTGAGCAAATTTAGTGTTGCCGAAAAAGCCGGTCTTGCCATTTTTCTCACGGGAGCGTCAAGACCTTTGACGCTTAAAAAAATTGAGGAAATCGCGGGAAAGATTTGATATTGAAAAATGGATTACGAACCAACACAGCACGCGGCGGAAATTGCTCGGTTGCATAACATCGAGCCGATAGGCCGGGGGCGGTTTAAGTGTTGCACTTGCGGTCACACCTGGCGGCCAAAGTTGTCGCCAAACGGGAGGCGGTTTCGGTTTTGGTGGAGGTGTTTGAAGGGCTGCAATTCAGGACAAACAGCAGCGAAAGCAGATAATAGTCACGGGGACACTTTTTAAGGGGGCTGATTATGGAACAAGTGGCAGAAAGAAAACTGATTGAGGTGGACGGGGCGGACGCAGATTTTGTTGGGCGGGCAAAGGTATTCAGCCGGGAAATGCACAGGGAAGTTTATCGATGTTTGTGCATTCTTTCAAAGTTGGACGCAGCTTTCGATTGCCTAAGCGAAGATGACGAAAAAACGATAAACGAATTGCTGAAAAACTGGGCGAGCTGGTATACAGCGGACCTTGTACCAGACAAGCCCCGGACACTTAACGACTATCAGACCGGGGTTGTCGATGAGCTTGTCGAGAAAACCGAAGAGCTGTTATCGCAATTTCTTCCTGCCTGCCAGTCCGAGGTCATCGAAAAATTGGCCGCGAACTTGCCGAAACGTCTGGACGATGATGAATTGGCGGAGTTGAGGGATTCCGCCGCGTGCGCTGTTGGCGATGGGATAATCAATAGCGGATTGCCGTTGAAAACACAAATAGCGCTGTTTAAGCAGTTGAGGATAATGGCTGAAAAAGCCGCGAAAGGATTAGATGGTCATTAAAGAATCCAGTCCCGAACCCGCGAGCATAGACCGCGAAAAACGGCAAATAACTTTTTTAGCAAGCTCGGCGGAACGGGACCGGGACGGGGACATAATTGAGCCAACCAGCTTCGAGACGAGCTTAAAAACCTATATGACTAATCCGGTCATATTGAGCCAACACCAAAGCCGTTTGAGCGGGGGGAATTCCAGCGTCGTCGGAAGGGCCGTCAAGGTCTGGACCGATGCAAAGGGCCTCTGGGTCACAGTAAAATTTGCAGATACACCCCTGGGCCGAGAGTATTGGGAATTATATAGCCAGGGCTATCAACGCGCCGTGAGTGTCGGGTTCATATTAAAAAAATGGCGGGACGACATTGATAGAGAGACGGGCGAGAAAATACAAGTTTTTACCGAATGTGAATTGCTCGAAATCTCACTTGTCTCGATACCTTCAAACCGGGCGGCACTTAGTCGCTCAAAGCAACACAAACTCGCGTTCGTCGAGGCGAAACGCGACGAGAAGATATTGGCCGAGGCAATCGAAAGGGACTTTACATCACAGGGCAGGGATTTCGACGCGGAATGTGAGGAGTTTGGAGAGCTTCTGTTGACGGGTGATTTTAGCAACGGCGGCTTTCCTGATAAAAAAGAAATTGATTATGTGTCTTTGATAAAACGATGACATCGACCTTTCTAAGTTACTTTTGTGCGGTTCGTATTGATTCGATTGCGAGCTGGTGGCTGCGCACTGCG
>CAYUIL010000007.1:0-11902 GCA_964444715.1 uncultured Pirellulales bacterium
CCGATGTGTTGTTCCCGATAATCTCCGGCTTAAAGCTGGTCAGGCCGTTTTCCTGCATATTGTAGGTTGCGTTCAGCTCGAGGGTTATTCTGTCATGCATAGGAATTCGATATCCGGCGTTTAAGAAAAGCTTTTTATTGCGGAATGATTGATGTGGATTGGACCACCAAGGCACAACCCCAATTGAGAACGCGTCATAATCCGACCAGAAGCCGTCAAAAGTGAAGTTTCCATAATCCAGATGCGTCACTCCCGAGTAGCTTTTGTATTGTTTGTTGTCCTCGCCATAGACACCCGCAGCATCTGTCATTTTGTAGGGGTATCCCTGTTGCCCGACTACTTGAAAGGCGGAAACATATCCGAATTCACCGACCTTTCCTTCGGCTGTAACATCCGATTTATAGTACCCATAGCTGCCTGCCATTGATGAGACCGAAACTTCGTTTTTATCCGGTATCCTGGGCTTTAGGTTGACCACACCCGTAAAGGCGTTAGACCCGTAGAGGACCGACCCAGGTCCGCGAATCAACTCTACACTTTCCAGAGCCGACAGTGGAAGCGTTTTATACATATTGACATTAAGTCCCTGGGCGCTTTCTCGGATGGGCCGACCGTTAAAGAGAATCAAGGTGTGTATATCCGTAACCGTCCCCATATCGCCCCGAAAGCCCGCTACATTGTCAGTGTAAGGAAAGACATCCCGTGTATAGACGCTGGGCTGGCGCTGCAACAGTTGATGGAGGTCCCTGTCTCCGTATGCCTCAATCTCCTCGCGGGGCACCACGACCATAATGCCCGGGGCCTCAGACATCGGCTCTGCCTTCTTTGAGGCCGAAGTGACCTTGACGTTCATCAAATCCTCGATTGGCATCTCAAAAAGGTTTTTCGGTGTGTTTGCTTCGTTCTGCTCAGCAAAACACAACACCCCCCCGGCGAGCAAGATAACAGCGATGAGTGTGACTGTTTTCCCGGCAGATTTTTTTGTCGTGCGCATAATTCGGCTCTCCTGAAAGTGACGAACTTTTGGCGACGCCAGTTATAACAACCCACATTGTAGTGACGGCATTCACGTTGGAAGATTCATCGGTGGATTTAGCCGGGCAACTTATCCGTAGCTCAAAACATAAGGCGGAAAAGGTTTTGGTAACTATAAATGCTTATTATTGCGGTTCTTATGAAGCGTATGTGCGTGTCAGCCAAGTAGTTTCCACAGGATTTTATTCAGTTATAGGACGCGACGGAGATGGTTAGGTTGTCGGGGACGACACGTCTTTTTCGGCTAAAATCGCCATCGCAGAACCAGTCACTAATACAACCCCAGACACCATCTGTAAAACATTTAGTGACTCACTAAAGACAAAATACGAGATAACCACAACAACAAATGGCTGGGCAAGCTGCACCAGTGACGGAATTGTGGCGCCAAGCCGGCGAATCGACACATAATACGACACGTGGCCGAGAGCTATTGCGACGACGCCCGAAACAACAGCCGCGGTCCAGCCCGCAACCGGCATATCGAGGCACTTGTGTGGCTGCCCTATAAACAGCGTTAGTATGAACAACGCAATAACGGTATAAATGCTGACGACTGAAAAACCGATTCTCGAATCAATATCTCGGAACGCAACTTTCACCGCGATGGCGTAAAAGCCCCATATAAAACCATAGAGCAGGATTATTGCAATACCTATAATTGTATATGATTGTGCGAAAGCGGGATGAAAGAGCATCACCCCCGCCAGGCCGACCACCGACAGAATTATGCTCAGCCGAAACAGTCGGCTTCCAAGCAGCCGCCTCTCATCTGCGAAAAATACAACCGACAGTATTATGACCCAGAGAAACGCGGTTGTGGCCAGCAGCGACGCAAAGCCGGGGTTGATGTAGTAAAACGTCGCTGCCCACAGGTTCTGCATAATGATGTTGGGTATGAACGGCAGCAGCGCGCGTTTCCAGACGGCCTTCGGCAGACGCCCTGCCCTCGCGGCAACCAGCAGAAACGGCAGCCAGAACAGGCACGCCGCACCGTATCGCAGCAGGTTCTGGGTCCATAAGTCGAGGTAATCGGTCAGGTACTTGATAAACAACGGGGCACTCGACCAGCAAATAAGCGTCCCGAGGCAGCTCAGGGCGGCCAATGAATCGAGGATACTTGGGGTCGATTTGCGCATCACTGTGCTTAATGCAGAAAGGGATTGTTTGCCTTTTCGCGTCCTATTGTGGTTTCGGGGCCGTGACCTGGGTAAACGACGGTGTCGTCGGGCAGTATGAGCAATTTTTGTTTTATGCCCTCAATCAGTTGTCTCATATTGCCGCCGGGAAAGTCCGTCCTGCCGACGGAGTCGGCAAAAAGAGTGTCGCCGACGAATACCACGCCGTCCTGTTCGGCATAAAGGCAGATTCCCCCGGGTGTATGGCCGGGCGTGTGGATGACCCGCAATTTGATATCTGCCTGGTCGATTACGTCCGGCTCATCGACAAGATAGTCGGCCTGGTCGGTGCTGAAATCACTGCCCGTCATAAAAGATAAATTGCCGACTGAATCGGTCAGCAATTCGGCGTCGAGCTTGTGGATATAAACCGCAAGCGACGCAAATCTGGCCCGCAGGGCGTCAACGCCTGCGATGTGGTCGATGTGTCCGTGGGTGAGAATCACCGCAGCAGGCGTCAGCTTATGGCGTTCGAGAAAGGCCGGCAACGCCTGCACGTCAAGCCCCGTGTCGATAATCAGACAGTCGGTCGCCGCATCATCGCTTCTCGCGATGTAGCAGTTGGTCTCGAATTCGCCAAGCACCAGCCGGTCAACTTTCATTTGCTCCTGTCCTTAAAAGACGCGAGGCCATTCTCTAATTTTTATTGATTTCCGCCGCAGGCGGGTAAAATTGATGATTGATTATTTACCAATATCCGCCATAATCATCAATAACCAATTATCAATAATCAATGAGCAGCATCAGAATTTGGTGGAGAAACGGCAAGTGAAGGAATTTGTGCGAGTATTCAAGTATATCTGGCCGCAGTGGCCGCGCATTGTCGTTGTCGTAATCAGCGCCATAATTGTCTCTGCGCTGTTATCGGTAAGTTTTTTGACCGTCATACCTTTATTGAAGGTTATGACGGGACAGGAGGGTTTGCGCGGCTGGGCGGACAGAAAGATATGTCAATGGCAATACGGCGTGAGTTTCTACGTGCCAGAGAGCGTGGACTTCACGGGCAACAAAAGTTCTGATTTCTCACAATCGCTGCTGGTAATCTCTGTCAACAAGAAAAGCATAGCAGAGCGTGCCGGGCTTGAAGCGGGAGACCGGATTGTAGGCGTCGGCGACCCCTCCGTTGTCGGGGACGCTTCCTTTGCCGGGCTGCTCGAAAAGTTTGCCACGGTCGGCCGAGGCGGCGCCGCCTTGCGTATAAAACGAGCGGGCCAGACCGGGTATGAAGACAAGCTCTTGCAACTTCAGGACGCACAGGATACCGGGATGAAAGCCAAAGGCGTTGAGCTTGCACGGCACCTCGTCAGTTTTGTGCCGCGGGAGCAGACACAGGCCAACAGAACCAAAGCGATAGTCCTTATCATATTGGTCGTGACGGTCATCACGATTGTCCGCTGCATAGCGAGGTATTATCAACAATACCTCGCGGAAAAAGTGGTGCAGGTGGGAATAAACCGTTTGCGTGAGGATGCTTTTGTGCATGTGATGGATACGCCGATAGGGTTCTTTTCCAACGAGCGCCCGAGCGACTCAGTCAGCCGGCTCATTCGTGATACGGGCGCTATGGGCAATGGCATCAAGGTCCTGCTGGGAAGAGCACTGCAGGAACCACTGAACGCAATTGCTCTTATGGCCGTTGCGGCAATACTGAGCTGGCAGTTGACCCTTGTTTTCCTGTGCGGCGGACCACCCACGATTTGGCTGGTCGTTTTCTTGGGCAGGAAAATGAAACGCGCATCCAAAAAATCGCTGATGGCCTGGTCGCAGATGCTGTCAAAACTGCAGGAGACAATGGCGGGCCTTAAAGTTGTGAAGGTGTACAATCAGCAGCCATACGAACACACCGCATTCAGAACAATAAACAAACGCCTGTTAAAGCAATTATTGCGAATCTCGAAGGTCGATGCGGCGACGGCCCCGATAATGGAAGTGCTCGGTATGCTGGCGGGTGCGGCCGCGTTGATAGCGGGCGCAAGCTGGGTCACAGGCAACAAGATGGAAGGCACCGATTTTATGGTCCTGCTGGGCACTCTTGGCGCCGCCGCGGCGTCAGTGCGAAGAACAGGAGACATCTGGAACAAGATTCAGGAGGCCAACGCTGCAGCAGAAAGAGTATTTGCTATGATGGATGAACCGCTCGAGGCAGAACGCCCCGGTGCCATTGAGCTTGTGCCCCTCAAGGAGAAACTCGAATTCAGGAACGTTCTTTTCACATATCCCGGCCTGGACAGACCTGCCTTAAAGGGAATTGACCTCTGTGTCTGGGCAGGGCATAAGGTGGCCATCGTGGGGCCTAACGGCTCGGGTAAGACCACGCTGGCAAATCTGATACCGAGGTTTTACGACCCCGACAGCGGGCAGGTCCTGATTGACGGCAGAGATATTCGCGAAGCAACGCTGCATAGTCTGCGAAGTCAGATTGGGATGGTGACGCAGAATGTGGTGACATTCAACGACACGATAGCGGCCAACATCGGCTATAGCAAACCGGGGGCCGGCAGAGAAGAGATTGTTGAAGCGGCCAAACGCGCCTTTGCGCACGAATTTATTGAGCCGTTGCCGAATGGCTACGAGACAGTCATCGGGGAACAGGGCTCGGGGCTTAGCGGTGGGCAGTTGCAGAGGATTGTCATTGCCAGAGCGATTCTGAAGAACCCCGCAATCCTGATTTTCGACGAGGCGACCAGCCAGGTCGACGCCGACAGCGAATCCAAAATTCACAGGGCCATCGAAGAGATTATGCGCGACAGAACAAGCTTCATAATCGCGCACCGATTCAGCACGATAATCGCCGCCGATGCGATAGTTGTGATGGATAACGGCCGGATTGTGGCACAGGGCCAGCACGAAGAGCTGATGCAAACCTGCCCTCTGTATCAAAGTTTGTATGAAACTCAATTGGTTCGGGCTTAGCCGGCCCGATAGCGAGGCTGTGTTATGATAAATCTCGAAAGACAAAAAAGAGCACACGAGCTTTTCAAAAGGTATGCGGGCAATCCCATACTGACAACGCACGACTGGTCATACGCCGTCAATGCCGTTTTTAATCCCGGCGCCGTCAGGATTGACACCGAGACGCTTTTGCTGGTCCGCGCGGAGGATATGCGGGGCTTTTCACACCTGACCGTCGCTCGCAGCGCCGACGGGTTGACCAACTGGAAGATAGACCCGGCGCCCACCTTCGAGGCCGACCAGGATTCGCGGGAGGAAAGGTGGGGCGTGGAAGACCCGCGCATTATCTGGCTGGAAGAGCAAAAACAATATGCGATTACCTATACCTCTTTTAGTGAAGGCGGCCCGGTGGTCTCGCTGGCGATTACAAAGAATTTCAAGACCTTTGCCCGCCTTGGCTCGCTGCTGCCCCCGGAGGACAAGGACGCCTGCCTGTTTCCCCGAAGATTCAAAGGCCGTTTCGCCCTGATTCACCGACCCATTGTCAGGGGCGAAGCGCATATGTGGATTAGCTTCTCGCCCGACCTTAAACACTGGGGCGACCACCGCGTCCTTATTATGACCCGCTCCGCCTACTGGGATTGTCACCGCGTGGGACTCGGCTGTCAGCCGATTGAGACCGACGCGGGCTGGCTGATTTTCTACCACGGCGTGCGAATCACCGCCGCCGGTGCCATATACCGCGTCGGGCTGGCCCTGCTGGACCTGCAGGAGCCCTGGAAGGTGCTCAGAAGAAGCGATGAGTGGATTCTTGGGCCGCAGGCACCTTACGAGCGGGTGGGTGATGTCGGCGACGTCATCTTTCCCACAGGGGCTACCGTTGATAAGAAGACCAATGAGCTTCGCCTCTACTACGGCGCCGCCGACTGTTCGGTAGCCGTCGCTACTGCCAACCTCGGCGACATTTTAGATTACGCTTCCTCCTGCCCCGAAGGCGAAAGCTAATCCTCACCCCACAGCATCAATCATAAACCCTTCCGGCAGTAAAAACACCCACATAAGCAGCCCCCCAAAAATTAGCTTTCTGGAGATGAACTATTTTACCTGCCCCGGCATGTTTTTGGCAGGGGTCCGCCGTCAGTGTTGCGGATTGTTTGGTTCCGCAATCGGGACAAGCTCACCTTTACTGAACCGAAACTCTGCTTTTTTTATGTTGTCGGTTACAAGCGTATCTTCTTCGACTCCGAGGTTCTTGATAGAAAAAGTGTCTTCCGGCAACGGCTCATTTAGGCCGGTGGTTGTAATCGTTATTTCCGATGTAAAAGTTGGCTCGCCTTTGCTGTTCCAGACTTCCTTCTTCACGGTTTTTGGCAGGTATATTTCTCCGAATTTCTCGTAGGTATATTCCGCCGAATCAGTCTTCATACCATTAGCATTGGTAGTCTCCGTTCTTGTCGCGTTAAAGCCGACTGCCTCATCTACCTCAAGTAAACAGCGAATATATTTTATAGCATAGTGTTCTGCACCTTTCCAAGTGGTTAAAATTCGGTATTTTGTTCCGTTCTCAGTATTCAAAGAGGTTATCTGTATATGTGGATAGCCCGCAACACGTTCATTTATACGGTCGTTTATCCTACTTCTTATCTGTAAAAGGGTATCCCACAGCTTTCTGTGTTCTCCGCCAGAATTAAAAAATTCACGAGGGTCGCGAACAAAACCTTTTACATTCTCATTCTGGGGCGACTCAATAAAAACCATCTTACCCGCCGGACCTTTTTGTGATTCTGAATGGAATTTGCCGTCTGTCAGATACCACATATAGGATTCCGGAGTCAAAATTGTTCTGGTTCTGGCAGGCCTGCCTCTGTATCGGTCAGTCGGAATATTATAATCTAAATCGACGGCCCTATATTGCCCGTTCGGTTCGACACTGGAATATAGTTTGTCGTTACGCATATCAACGGCAAATTCGGCCACAGTTCTACCTGCTCTACATATATGTTGTGAATCACGTGCAATACTGTCCGGGTATACCCCGTGAGATCTTTCGGCGGCATTATTGCCATAATAATGGATATCCTCGCGTATATTCATTCGTCCCTGCCAGGTAGAAATCTCTTCGTAATTTGCCTTTGCCCTCAATGCAATTAAGTCAAGAACTTCGGCATAGTTTGCCTCCGGCACCGGCTTCCACTGTTGCTCATCAGCCACAGTAACTTTCTGTGAAATTATCAGAGAAAAAAACAGAGTTATAATGCACAAAGATGCGACGTTGAATTTAATCTTCATCTTATCACCTCTCTATAATGTTAAAGTATTTCCATTTATTATACTCGGATTCAATCGACATAATTAATTACAACGACAATCGTATGCTTCCACAACTGTAGCGTCGCCAGTTGGCCCACAAGGCTGGCAAAATCCATACAAGGTACCTTGGCAGGCCAAACCAGCACAAACTGAATCATATAGATTAGCAATATCTATACATGCTTGTGTCGCATAACATTCCTTATCATCGATTAGCGTGTAATCACAGGGTTCCCCACCGCACTCTGAGTAACAAAAGTGGGTTGTACCAAGTGTCCACTCTTTTTGATTACCTGTGCAATCTGCCCAACCTACGGGGTCACATCCGCAATCACTATTGTGTGCTTCGCAATTGCCGGTTGTAGCGTCCTTGCAGCAATCCTTACATGTATGATCAAGAGGGTCGCAGCATTTCTTAGGGTCACCGCCGCAAACTTTACATTGGCCATCCACGCACGTCCAGCACTGACATGGGTCGCCGCAGCCGGAAGCACAACAGATCTGGCCCTCACATAGATATTCGTCGCAATAACACCCACTGTAACACAGCGGACAAGTATCATAGCAGGGTGGCGGCGGCGGAGGATTCCACGTTCCAATCGCATCTGCCAGCAGCAGCATAACAGCTACAGCCATTATACCCAAAACGCCCCATCTGTGACACAGATAAGCACTCTTTTGAACAGCTTTCAGAGCATAATCAGCCACATTTTTATCCGCTGAAGCTTGCCCGCCTTCGGCGGGGCAGATTCCTTATTTACTTGTAAAAGGGCACTTTTATCCGCCGAGGCGGAAAAGCAGTGTATTTCTTTCCCTCCTGTGCGTTGCAGGCGTATTCAAAAAACCGTGCTCGCGGGAGAACTATTTGTTTGGCTCCGCAATCAGGACAAGATTGGCATCTTGGTATCTATATTCCTTGCCTGCGATTTTGTCGATGAATTTATCGCCATCTTTTAAACCAAGATTATTTATTGAAAAGGTGTTCTCCGGCAATGTCATATTCACTTTCATATCGCTAAAAGTCGATTTTGCCTCTCTCCGCAAACGTCCGTCATCTCCATCATATTGAATAACGTGTCTTTCGCTCGGCAGAAAGATTCCACCGATTTCATTAAAATCGGTGGTAATTTCAGATATCGTTATGCCTTTATCATTTTTTACTTCAATATGCGTCGGATTAAAGCCCCTTTCACCATCCAGAACAAATTTCTCAAACGGCTGACTCGCTCCGGGGTTTGTCAATTGCATACGATAGGTAATACCTTTGGATGTTTGGGCTTTTTCAAGAACCACATTATAAAAGCTGTTAATAGCACCTTGGTTATAACTGCGGAGGCCATCTGAAAACTGCGATAGTAATTCCCATACAGGTCTGCCTATATTAAAAGAAATCCGGGGGTCAGAATCATCGGTGATTATTTGGGGTTGTTTGCGCATTTGTTTTCTGGCAATTTTGTGCAAAATAGTGCCATCTTTTTTCTTTTGATCAGGGTAGCTTTCAATAATATATTCATTAGTAGTAATGTTGGTTCGCTCGGAAGACTGTTCTGATGACGTATAAGTAAGACCTTTATCAAGATCAATATATTCCATTGGCTTTGGCCAATTCGTGTGTTTGAACAAAAGATTATTTTTCAAATCTATCTTTAATTCGATTGCACCTTCAAGAGTACCTGCAACCTCGTTAGATTCCTCGATTGATTCAATACCAGCGTGCCGTTTAAGGAGGCCAGCTGCAGTAGTTCCCCGATGAATAATTGTGTCCTCAAATGCGATCTTAGCCTGCCAAGTTTTGATTTTTTCATAATTTGCCCGTGTAATGTCAGCCAGCATTGCCAACTCATCCGGAACCTTATTGGGCTCGACTTTTTGGAATCCTCCGGTATCGGCGCCTGTGGCCAGCCGCCCCAAACAAGAGATACTCATGATTGCCAATACTCCGATAGCGATTTTTTCGTAAGAGTTGTATTTATCCGATATCATTGTTTAGCCCCTTTCTTATCTTGTCTTAAACAGGAATAATATATGCTGAAATCAGCATTTTCTAATTGCAAGATTCATTAAGTACCCAGTGCCTTATGGGATAATTCTCGTTTTCGGCGCAAATATAACAGAGAGAAGGCACAGGTGTACTTTCACAATGTAGCGGACCTATACCTATACCACCTCCTGGGTCGACATAAGCCCCTGTACAAAAAGCGAGAGGTAAGGGCCATTCGAAGGATGTGCATATATATTCCGTATAACACAATTTTATGTCTTCATAACAATCACCTTCACATCCTTCGGGATTACATTTTTTTTCTTTACCACCCTCATATATTACAGTAAGCGAGTTCCAACTACATCCTACGTCGGGTACTGAACATCCACTGCAAAACGTGGGTATCGGACCGGAACAATCATCTCCATCAACTAATTTACACTTTGGTTTACAAGTCCCATCGCAGCAAACCTGGTTCGGGTCGCCGCCGCAAACCTCGCAGGAGTGGGTGACATCATTGCATTCTTCACAATTTTCCGGCTTACACCTGCTTTCGCAGGCACCAGTTACAGAATTACAGTCCTCGCACTCGCTCCCTTTGCAGCAGGTGCCGTTACAGCAGGTCCCGTCGCAGCATTCTCCGCCACAGCAGGTCTGGGTCATACCGCAACTGTATTGACACTGGCCATCCACGCATATCTGGCACTGAAGTGGGTTGCAGCAGCCGGAAGCGCAACAGATCTGGCCTTCGCAGAGATAATAGTCGCAATAACACCCACTCCAACACAGCGGACAAGTATCATAGCAGGGCGGCGGCCCGCACCCCACGGCATCAATCACGAACCCTTCCGGAAACAAAAACATTTTTCAATCGCCTGCTGTTGCAAATCGCCTCCCGGCTTGTGTAGAAACTATTACTACCTCATCTCGCAGGCGCCGATGTCAACTGCGGTGCCTGCGATTCGTGGATTGCCGTCTATATCGGTTCCGACGTCGTCAGGTACCGCCTTGTTATCGCCCGCGTCAATGCAGGAAGAGCCGGCTGACAAGTGGTAGCCATCGGTATCAAGGTCAGAAATCCGTGGATCTTTTGCGAAACAGTTTTTTCCACTGAGTTGCTCCGTCAATCCCTGGATACAGCAATTTATTGCTTTAACTTTTATGCCGTAGAGTTGTGCCGGCTCATCGGCGCCGTATCGGCTCGCATTACCCCAGAGTATGCAATTAGTCAGTGTTGGCGTGCTTTTCTGGTTGTACACGCCGCCGCCTGCGTAAGCATAGTTGTTCGTAATAGTACAATTTATAATATTTGCCTTGTTGAATTCGTTGTATATAGCCCCGCCTTTTTCAACAGCCGAGTTTTTTGTAAACACACAACTGACTATAGTTGGGCTGCACTCTGAAAGATGTGTTCCTGCGCCGCTGTCTTCCGCAAAGTTGTCTGTGAATTTGCAGTTGGTTAGCTTTGGGTTGCCTCTCCAGAAATATACCGCGCCGCCGTATGCGGCTGAATTGAGTTTGAAGACGCAGTTGCTGATTGTGGGGCTTCCTGACTTACAATATAGGCCTCCGCCTTGTATTAACTCTTTACCCGAATATCCCCGCTCGAGACATTGTGTATTGCCGGCGGTTATTATGAATCCATCCAAAATAGTCGTTTCGCCGGTTCCGCTGGCTGTTACCACGTGGATACTGTTGTCGCTGCGAGACGGATGATTGAAACATTCTTTCGGAGTATTCACTTCGATGTCATCGCCCTTGAGGTCTCCGCTCAAGATAGTCTGGTATGTGGTAGGGTTACTGTCTTCCCATCTGCCTCCGCCCTTTGGAAATCCTCCGTAGAGCGTGGTGCCGTTTTTAAGCACAAAGGATTCGAGGGTTGGCTTGGGAGTTTTACGTTTGCCCTGGTCGGGCTTGTAAATGCCTTCGGCAACCCAAATCTGGTCTCCTTTCGATGCAGCCACCAGCGCATCTTGTAAGTTTTTGAATGCCTTATCCCATGTTGTCCCGTCGCCTGTTTCGGAGGTGCTTGCGTCCACATAAATGTACTTGCCCTCTGCCGGATTGTGTTCTCTTTGGGCTTGCTCTGGAATCGCAAAGTCACCTGGCACCTGCTCGACCAGAAGCTTTACTGTCGAGCCGTTTGGGTCCCAGTTGTTTTTGTGGAGTATGTAAGCCGTGAATCCTATCTCGCTGATGGTCTCTCCCCCTGAATATGTCGATGAAACTGCATTTGCCTCCTGATGTTCGCCGAATCCGACCCACGCGGGACGAAACCCGCCCGACGCGCCGTCACAGCCGATCATGGCACCGACAAACAGGGTACCACCGGCGTCTGCCGTTGTTTTGCCGTTGATAGAAA
Source organism: uncultured Pirellulales bacterium (assembly GCA_964444715.1). Lineage (GTDB taxonomy): Bacteria > Planctomycetota > Phycisphaerae > Sedimentisphaerales > Anaerobacaceae > Fen-1362. Next base: position 11,762 of record CAYUIL010000007.1, read on the forward strand.
TCAGCGTGAACTTCAGTTCGAAATTGTCAAATTTGCCCACTTTTGTCCCGATTATCGGGTCATTAAGGTCGTTATATTTGGAACAAACCATTTCCAGAGAAGTATCACCTGGGTTCAGGCTTGGGAAATAAATTTCAAATT
>CAYUIL010000007.1:11912-18521 GCA_964444715.1 uncultured Pirellulales bacterium
CGGCCCCGAACCATTTCTCTTGGCGACGACATTAGCCCTCATGGGCTGAACGCGGGTGCCAACGTGCAACATCATCAGGCCTTCATCTGATAGGGTGAAATTTTCAGCCACGCTGGCACTTGCAAAAAGAAAGCTCGCCAATATTGCCGTTAATGGCATTGTAAGCTGAGTACTTGTCTTCATTTTTTGCCCTCCGCAAATGTTCAACTATGTCCTTTGCCAACAATATATGCGCCGCCGGGCGGTATTTTTCAACATCTTTTCATTCAAACTTCAGGGTTTTTTCATAAGTCCTTTGGGTGGGGACATTTACGACCCGAAATTTTACCGCCGAACCCTGGCTCACGTCCCCGGCCCACAACTCAACTGAGATATCGAAGTTCAGAGTTGCCGGACAATTATCTTATTGGTAGAATTATGCCGTAGTGCGTCGGCTAATAGTTTCTCAAACCGCGTTGCGGTTTCGAGTGATATTATGGTTTTGAGTCAGGTAGTTAGTGTGGGTTGGCTGAGATTTATGACTGTTCCGGTTGTCCTGCTTTCGGCAGTGCTTTGTCTGGCGGCTGAGCCAGGACAGGAGCAGCCCGAACAAAAAAAGGCAAAAACACTGCGAGAGGTTGCCCAAAACTGGATTCAGGTCGGTATGGCGCAATCCAAAAGGGGCCTTTATCAGCAGGCCGAAGAATCGTTCCTCGCTGCCCGCGATCATCAGGAGTATCTGACCGCCGAGGAACATAAGAAGCTGGAAGAAAATCTGACTAAAGCACACCAAGCCGCCGTTGAAAGACGAGTCGTGCTTAGGCAAATTAGAATCGCCAGAGCCCTTCTCGACAAGGGGCAGCCAATCAAAGCGCGAGCGCATTACGAAAAGGTGCGCAACAGCACCTTTCTTACTAAACAGCAGCGCAGGCAAATCGCCCGGGAGATTAAAGAAGTAGATGTGAATTTCGACAAGCAAAGGAAGGAACTCACCGAGCTGTATAATCGCAGCGTGGAGCTCTACCGGGCAGGCGAGCTTGAGAAGGCCCGCGAGGGCTTTGTGGAAGTTGCCAGATACGGCCTGCTTATCGCCCCCACGGGCCAAATGGCCGAAGATTACCTTATCCAGATAGATAGTATTCTCATCGAGCGGCTCAAGAACACATCATCCGCCGAGCCGGTGCCGCCTTTGGCATTGCCAGTCAACACGCTGCCGGCTCTCGAAGACAAAAAGACGCCTCGCATCAATCAGCCGACCACGCCGGAAGCTGAATTGGAGCCGCTGCAGACCGGCGCCGCGCGGCAACAAGAGGACAGTAAACAGCAGACACAACGCGTGCAGAAAGAAACGGCTGAAGTGACGGCACTCGCCGAACCGGCGCCGCGAAAGCCGGCTGAAGCCGCACCTCCTACGGAGGCGAAGACGAAAATCATTCGCACCTACACAAAAGCGGTCGTCGAGGACGCCGCAGCCAAGGTGGAATATTACATCACCCGGGGCGAATTTGACAAAGCGGTTGCTGCGGTTCGCACAGCAACCCGGACCATCAAAGAAAACCGCCCTTTCATTGGCGATGAGTTGTTCACCCAATATGCTATCCGGCTGAAGCAGCTTGCCGACAGAATCATTAACGCTCGTAAGACATCATGAAACTTGGCAGCCGGCGGATATTAAGCTTTTGCTTCCTGGTTGCTTGCTCACCCGCAAACGAGGCAAGTCGCCCATTTTCCCCGCCTCTGGGTCGCAAATTTTTTCTAATTTTGCCATATCTCGCAGATTACCAAAATAACAATATTGCTTGATTTTACTACTGATGTATGAGATAATATAGGACTATAGGCAATTAAGTGGCTTTGATGGCACGTGGCAAGTGTCAGGGAGTATATTTTGCTTGCAAAAAAGGGCGTTTCTGTATAAACTGATGATTATCAGAGGTATAACCTTTCCTCAAATGGCGGGTGGGTATGAAAACTGGTTTTTAGTAAAGGATATATTCCTTGTGAGATAACAGTCTTTTGGAGGAGGTCGGCTTTGAATAAGCTAAAGTTTTGGCCAAATAACTTCGTAAAAACCCCCTTATTAGTATTGCTGGCATCGGTTTTGATAGTGACAACCACTCTTTCGGAGGAGGTGTCACCCGAGACAGCCAAGGGGGACAAAGAAAAGGTGGTCCGTCAGGTAGTGGACAACTGGATTCGGGTCGGGACCGAGGAATACAAACGCGGGCTTTACGCTGCTGCAGAAAAGGACTTCCTTCGCGCAAAGGATTACGAGGAATATCTCACCGCTGCAGAGAGGGAGAAAATAAACAACGGCTTGCAGCAAGCTCATAAGGCAGCACTTGAGAGAGAAATCGCACTGGCCGCAATGCGGGCCTCAGGTGAACTGGCTGAACAGCAGAAATTTGCTGAGGCCAAGGCGCACCTCCAGACCATTCAGGCCAGTGAATTCCTCACAGATGGGGAACGCCAGCTAATCAAGCAACGGCTCGACGCAATAGACAAAGAGTTGGAGTTGCAAAAAAAGCAAACCGCTGAGCTTTACGCCCACAGCGTGGAATTGTTCCGCGCAGGCGAGCTCGAGAAGGCACGCGAAGGTTTTCTCAAGGTTGCTGCGAGCGGTTTGTTGGCGACTGCGCCAGGCGAATCGCCCGAGGATTACCTGGCAAAGATAGACAAGACGCTGGCCCAAAAAGAGCAATTGCAACCTGCCACACCGCCGGTGTCACAGCCGCCCGCTGCGCAACAGCCCGAGTCTAAGCCGGTTGTCGAGCAGCCGAAGGAGCAAATGCCGGCTGCCACAACAGAGGTCAAGGAAGTCGCAGAACCTGCTCCGGGCGTCGCTGTGGCGACGAAGGGTGAATCACTCGCGGCCGGGGCTGGCGAACCCCAACAGGAGCAGACCGGCTACATAGGCGTCATTAACCGCCGAATAAACGTAATCCGCGGCCGGACCAGGGCCGTTGTCAATGATGCCGCAGCCAAGGCAGAGGGCTTTATTGGCCAGGGGCAATTCGACAAGGCCAGCCAGGCCGTCGAGGCCGCCGAGAAAGTAGTCTACGAAAACCAGCAGCAGCTCGGCGACTATCTGTTCAATCAATACGCCGGCCGGTTGAAGCAACTGTCGGAAAGAATAGCAGAAGGACAAAAACAGCAGGCACAGCAAAAAGAGGAAGAAAAGCGGACAAAGGCCGAGCAGGCCCAGCAGGAATATACGGAGAGGATGAAAGTCGAACGCGAAAAGAGAATCGCCGATTTGCTCCATAATGCCGCCAACTTCCAGAAACAGCAACGTTATGACGAGGCCCTTGGCCAGCTCGAAATGCTCCTCGCCATAGACCCGCAGAACAATCAGGCCCGTATCCTCAAGCAGACACTCGAGGACGTGGTGAGCTTCCGCAAGCAGCTTGAAATAGAGAAGGAAAAGGGCAGGGAAAGAGTAAACATAATGATGAAGACGGCGGAGGCGGCGATTCCCTATGCGGAAGAGATGAAATACCCCAAGACCTGGCGTGAGATTATCGCCAAACCGACGCGTCGGGAAGAAGAAGCGGCCGGTCAGGACCCTGCCAATGCCTTTGTCGACAAGCAGCTCGACGAGATAGTGAGCCTGCCGGGGCTGTCTCCCGAAATGCCGATGCGCGAGGCGATTAGACTGCTGGAGAACTCCGTAGAGCCGCCCCTGAAGATATTTGTAAACTATAGCGACTTGTATAACAATGCCAACATAGAACAGACGACGCCGATAAATATGGACCCGCTGACAGGGGTTCGGCTGCGTGTGGCACTTGACCTGCTCCTGCAGTCGGTTTCGGCGGGAGTGGCAAAACTGAATTATATTATCAAAGACGGCGTCGTTACCGTGGCAACGCAGCAGTCGCTATCGCTGCTTTCCAAGCTGGAGCCGCTGGTTTATGACGTCAGCATACTAATCGGTCGGCCCGCGGATTACTACGTCAGTGCTGCTGGCGGTGCCGGTGGCGGTGGTGGCGGCGGTGGCGGTGGCGGCGGGCAGTCAGGCGGCGGCGGTGGCGCTGGCGGCACCTCGTACTTTCAGGAGTATTTCGAGGAAACTGAAGAACAGCTCGACAGGGAGACCCTCCGTCAAGAGGCCGTGCAACGAATGGATAACCTCGTTATTCTCATCCAGGAGACGGTCGACCCCTTGAGCTGGTACGATGTTGGCGGAGATGCAACCATCACTCCTTCCTATGAAACAAGAAAACTCGTCATCCTCCAGACACCTGAGAATCATCGTGCAATAGCCAAGTTGCTCCACGACATGCGTGGAGCACTCGGCCAACAGGTCGCCATCGAGGCCAGGTTCCTCGTCGTCGGCGAAAACTTCCTCGAAGAAATCGGCTTGGATGTGTACGGTCAGGTCTATCTCGGTGGTTGGGGGCAATCTGAGTGGCAACTGCAGTCCTTCGAGATGGCTGCCCCCGTGCCGACCGGCATACCAGGCAGTTGGGATATCGGAACCACCTGGACCGAACCGCCGGTTCAGTTCCCGTCTACAATCCCAGACCAAAAGGTTGGGACAGGCGCGATGCTGGGATACTTCGGCGGCAGATTTGGCGGCATACTCGACGACCTCGAGGCAAACTTCCTTATCAGGGCTACGCAAGCCCACCGTGATGCTGAGACACTTGTCGCCCCCAAGGTCACTGTCCTTAGCGGCGAATCTGCAACATTGCAGGTAAGACAAACCATCCGCTACCCCTTGCTGCCCACGCTTAGCTCTTATGGCACCGGAACTACAACTACCGGTGGTGGTACTTCAGCCTTTGGCGGCGGCGGAACCACCTTTCAGCAGAACTACGGCGAGATACCCACTGGGCCAACTCTCAATATTACTCCTACTATCACACCGGACAAAAAGCACGTCTTGCTTAACATCGTCGCAGAACTGTGGGAGTTCCTCAACTGGAAGGATACTACGGTCGAGGCCATCATACCAGGGGGTGTCGGCGGACAGCCCACAGTCAAAATTCCTTACATCGTAACACTGCCTCAAACCGAACGTTCAAGAGTAGCAACAAGGGTCAGCGTGCCCGATGGCGGCACATTGCTGCTCGGCGGATTGAAGAGAAAGGCGGGCGAGGAAAAAGAGGTCGGTGTGCCCATACTCAGCAAAATTCCGATTATCGGAAGGATATTTACAAACCGCAGCAAGGTCGCCGACCAGAAAATTCTGCTGATTCTGGTTAAACCGACAATAATCCTGCAGGAAGAAACCGACGCTGAGGCCATCGCGGCAATGGAGGGCCAGCTTTAACAGTCCAATCGAAAAAAAACCGTCTACACGTGCAAAAAAAGTGTAACGAACTCTCACGAACATGGACTTATATAGTGGCTGGACCTCGTGGGCAGCTGGAAATTAATGGCTCGAAATTGTGAGGAGCTTGGTGAACGATGAATCACCGGATTCTGATTAGTATAATGGCCTTATTGGCCATCGGGGGAACACTTCAAGCTGGACAGCCCGCCTATAGGCCCGGCGCCGTCCTCGTGCGTTTTGCAAATGACCCCAATACTACGGCCAAAAACGCCATATTAAATTCGGCCTTGGGCGGTAGCGGCTCTTCAATTAAGCGAGAATACACGCTGGTGAAGGGTCTGACCCACATCTCGCTGCCGGCCGGTATGTCGGTCGAAGATGCTGTGGCTTCCCTGAAACAATCCTCCTCGGTTTTATACGCCGTGCCGGACTACAAACTTAAACTTTACAAACTTCCCAATGATTCATTGTTTGGGTATTTGTGGGGTATGCGCAACACAGGCCAAGCCGGCGGAACACCGGGCGCCGACATCAGCGCTCCTGAGGCGTGGGATATCAACACCGGCAGCAAGAACGTTATAGTTGCTGTTACCGACACAGGCGTCGATTACACTCACCCCGATCTGGCGGCCAATATGTGGGTCAACCCGGGCGAAATATCAGGCAACGGTATCGATGACGACAGCGATGGCTTCATAGATGATGTTTATGGCTGCGATACCGGCGATAACGACGGCGACCCGATGGACGACTCTGCTGACCCCGGCCACGGCACTCACGTCGCCGGCACTATCGGCGCCGTTGGCAATAACGCTCTGGGAGTCACCGGCGTCTGCTGGGACGTCAGTATAATGGCTGTCAAAATGGCTGACGCCAATGGAGATTCGTGGTTTGATGCCGTCGTTGAGGCAGTTCAGTATGCCACTAACAAGGGTGCTAAAGTCATAAACGCCTCATGGGGGTTTCCAGGTGTGCCAGCCGAGGTCCTGCAACCTCTTTATGATGCTATTGCTGCTGCCGGAGATGCGGGGATAGTATTTGTGGCTGCGGCGGGTAACGACAACAGCAATAACGACGCCATACATGATTACCCGTCGGGGTTTGAATTGGCTAACATCATATCGGTAATGGCCACCTCGAACACCGACCAACGGGCATATTATTCTAACTATGGTCTTACATCAGTTGACCTCGGCGCTCCCGGCGGAGAGTGGTGGGTTGAGTATGACCCCAAAAGTATTCTGAGCACAGTGCCCGGTAATCAGTATGAGTTTTATCAGGGCACATCTATGGCTGCGCCTCACGTCGTGGGCGCCTGTGCCTTGCTTCTGTCCATCAACCCAAGTTTG
>CAYUIL010000007.1:18531-27816 GCA_964444715.1 uncultured Pirellulales bacterium
GCAAACCCTGTTGGATACCGTCGACCCGACTTTGCCGGGGCTTTGCGTATCAGGTGGGCGGCTGAACCTCGCCGCCGCCGCACAGGAACTGGTAATGGATACTACCCCGCCCACGCCTAATCCCTCCGAGTGGGATATACAACCCCAGGCAACCGGCCTGCACACTGTAACGATGGAAGCCAAAGTAGCCACTGACCTATCAGGAGTCGAATACTACTTCGAGTGCGTCATCGACGTTAATATAAACAGCGGCTGGAAATCTAATGCACTGCACTCCTTCACAACTCTTGGCACGGGCACCACATACGGTTTCAGATTCAAGGCACGCGACAAATCCACAAGCCACAACGAGACCGGCTGGTCAACCACAATATTCACAACGACAGCCAGCGGCACGGACAATCTCCCGCCCGCACCCGACCCGGCGAGATGGGCGATAAAGCCACGGATGATTCAGCTAACCCCCCCCAGAATTCGTATGCAAGCCAAGACCGCTTACGACGAAAGCAGTGTCGAGTATTGGTTTGAGGAGACCACAGTAACCGACATAAATAGTGGCTGGCAGAATAGCAGCATTTTTGACGTCACATCCGGCATCGCTTCCGGGCAGACCTACACCTTCTGGTGCAAAGTTCGGGACAAAGCTGCAGCGCGCACAGAAACGGCGTGGTCTGAAAGTGCTTCCGTGAGAACGGCACCCGGCTCCAAAATCCTGAAGGTGCCGGCGGTCTACGGGGACATTCAGTCGGCTATCGATGATGCTGTTAACGGTGACATCGTTGAGGTCAGCCCCTATCCTGTCCCCCCATATACCTACAGAGGCCCCGGAAATCGCAACATTAACTTCAAGGGAATGGCGATAACCGTAAGAAGCATTGACCCAATGAACCCCGGTATAGTGGCCTCGACCGTTATCGACTGCTGTGGAATACCGGACCCCTTTGATCAGCGACGGGCGTTTATTTTCAATTCCAATGAAGGTCCTGACAGTATCCTGGCGGGCTTAACAATAAGAAATGGCTATGTAAAGGGAACCACTGGCGCCGATGGCGCACCTGGCATACGCATACCTGATGACCCTAACTTTGACCCTGACTTGCTCGATGGTGAGGATGGTGAGGACGGCGGTGGCGCTTTTGGTGGGGCGATACTTTGCGAATTAGCGAGCAGCCCCACAATTCACAACTGTGTCATCGAGAACTGTATTGTAGAGGGCGGCGACGGAGGTAACGGTGGAGACGGCGCCGACGGTATTGACTACGTCCCCGGTGTCCCAGCCGACCCGGGCCCCCCGCCAGTTCCAGCGATTCCTACTATACACGCCACCCCGGGCGGCAACGGCGGCGACGGCGGCGATGGTGGACTTGCACTCGGCGGCGGCATCTATGCCGACCCCGACAGCAGTCCGACGATTCAAAACTGCACAATTAGCTCCTGCACCGTCCTGCCCGGCAGCGGCGGCGGCGGCGACGGCGGCGACGGCGGCGACGGCGGCGAGGGCCCGGGCGGTGGGCAATTGTGCGGCGGCGAAGGCGGCGATGGCGGTGATGTCGGCGGCGCCGGTGGCGGCGGAATCTGCACCGTATGGAACAATACACAGCTTATCGGCTGCACTATCGAGGACTGCGTCGCGGATATAAGCGCTGGCTTTGGCATGCCGGGCGCGGGCGGCCAGCCCGGTGAACCGGTGTGTTATCCGCCCGGTCAAGATGGTGGATTTGTTGGAGGGGGATATGGCGGCGGAGCATTCTACCTGATGAGCGCAGCCTCGGTCAATGCCAGCGCAGATACCTTTAGGCGCAATTTTGCAAGCACAAGCGGCGGCGGCTTCTATGGCGTCGTAGAGGATGGTTATACAACTATCACGATGAGCGATTGCAACTTTGCCGAAAATTATGCCAATACCGACGGCGGCGGTATTTTACTTGGCGGTCTTCCTGGAACCGCTGGTCATCTAATCCTCAGAGACTGTAATATTGCGGATAACACTGCGACACTCGACGGCGGTGGGGTGGTAGGTATAAACGTCGATGTCGAGACCTATGACTCCACCGTAACAGGCAATACCGCCGCGTATGGCGGTGGGATGCTTTTGTTTGACCTTGCACTGACCGTCCAGGATAGTAACTTTCTAAATAATGTGGCCCACGAGGGCGGCGCAGTTGCCGCCTTAAATTGCAGCGTAGATATGTCTTCTTGCAAGATAACGGACAACTCCGCGATTATGCCGCCAGGGTCAGGGCTTGAGGGGGGGCTTGGCGGTGGACTGGCTTCCTGGAATAGCTTTGGACAAATCACAAACTGCCTGATGAACTTCAATTCAGCCGATGCCAAAGGCGGAGCGGCCTTTACGGAGGGTTGGGCCGGTTCCCCACTGCAATTCATAAACTGTCTTATCACGGATAACAGCGTACTTAATAAAGATGGCGGAGGTCTGTCGTGCAAAACAGGCGCCTGGACACAACTGATTAACTGCACGATTGTGAACAACTCCTCTGCCGGCGGAACAAACGGCAGCGGCGGCGGCGTAAGCTGCGCGGAAGACTGGGCGCTGGTTGAAATTATTAATAGTATTTTGCGGGATAACTCCGCTGCCTATGGTCCGCAGATTGGCGTAGGCACGAGATTCGGCTCCTCTGGTGACCCCAGCGCTGATGTCGATGTCAGATACAGCGACGTCGAGGGCGGTGAGGACGCTGTCTTCCTCCAAGACCCCGACTACACGGTCGTTTGGTGGTGGCCCAGCAACTTCGACGCGGACCCGTTGTTCGCAGACGTCGCTGTCAATGAGCAGGCATACTATCTCAGCCAGGTCGCAGCGGGCCAGTTGGTGGACAGCCCCTGTGTCGATGCCGGCAGCGCTGATGTGAACGACCCCAGCATTAACCTGGGGGGCTATACCACCAGAACCGACAGTGTGCCTGACGCGTGCATTGTTGATGTGGGCTATCATTACGCACCGGCTGCAGTGCTGCAATACTCGCTTACCATAGAAGTCAATGGCGTGGGAGGCCGTCTCCTTGCCCAGGGCGGAGGCGATAACGCATTCACAATCAAAGACCCCAACAGCCGGCTGGTCAATGCGGGCACTGTGGTTTCACTGCAGGCGCTTGCTGATATGGGCTATGGTGTCTTGCGGTGGATCGGGACCGATAACGATGTATCCATCGACCCGAATAACACCGTGACAATGAACTCAAACAAGGTGGTCAGGGTTGAGTTTCATCAGTGCCTGTTGACCATCGAGGTGATGAGAGAGGGTGGGTTTGATCCGAACGGCTATCTGGTTGCAACGGGAGATGGGGTCGACCCGTTTACCCTCCGGGCAAGAGAGGAGCCCAACAGTCGTGTAGTAACACCCGGCACAGTTGTTGACCTTGATGCTGTGCCTGATGCCAACTACAAGGTATGGTGGTGGAGCGGCACCGACAATGACAATCTCACCGGCCCCCACAACACCGTAACTATGATTTCGAATAAGAATGTCGTCGTCGCGTTTGAACCGAACGGGTTGTATTACCTGACCGTTACTGTAATAGGTAATGGGACGGTTACACCTGCCGGCAGAACTCTGCACGAGCCGAACGAAGTCGTAACAATTACCGCGACGCCTGATAATCCGTCGGATGTAATTGTATGGAGTGGCACCGACAACGACAATATCGACACCACCACCAACACCGTAACTATGACCGGGCACAAGGTAGTCACGGTTGATTTCTACACCCCGACGATTCTCTACGTGGGAGGCGACACCGGCTACCCGACGATTCAGGCAGCCATCGATGCCGCCAACGAAAGAGATATAATTCAACTGATGCCGTCCGACCAGCCCTACTACACGCAAGCGGGCTTTGAGATATCCAACAGGAATATCACCATAACGAGCGTCAACCCCAGCGACCCGGCCGTCGTCGCATCAACAGTTATCCAGCAGCAGATAGGCCCAGATAGCTTTGTTTGGCCTGCGTTTGAATTCCGTAACGTAGGCCCTCTTATGCGGCTGCAGGGCATTACCATAAGAGGGTTCTATGGCGGAGGATGGACAAACTTCGATGGCGACCCGGCGCAGTGGGGTTACGACGGCCTTGCCGGCGGCTGGACGCCGGCAATGGGTATATTGTGTTATATCAATGCGTCGCCTACAATTGCGAACTGTGTGATAGATGATTGCCACTCTCTCGGCGACAACGGAGGCGATGGCGCAGTAGGCTCAAGTTCCAGCGACCCACCCCATCCACACGGCGGCAACGGCGGCTGGCCAGGCGGCGCCTGGGGCGGCGGAATGACCTGTATCTACAACAGCAATCCTACACTCATACACTGCACATTCTCCAATAACACCGCTACAGGCGGTAACGCCGGCGACGGCGGAGACGGCAGCAGTGACCCCTGTATGTATGGACGGGGCGGGCGGGGCGGCGGCTGGGACTACGAGTACCCAATACCCTCGCCATGGGAAGACGGTTCGTATTTCGGCGGTCTGCCCAAGGACTACAGCGGCCTCGGCGGCGCTTGTTACATCGGCCCCGGTTGCTCTCCAACGTTTTTAGATTGCAACTTTACCAATAATCGCAGCACCGGCGGACTAAGCGGAATTTGCGGCCAGACCCCTCCTACCAACGGCAGAGACGAACCCACTATACGCTACAAGATAGACAATCTCGGCGGGGCCGTTTACCTGGCAAACTACAGTTCCGCCGTCTTCAGCGGCTGCACGTTTACTGATAATATCGCCGACACCAACAAACTGCCGGCCAGCTTCGACGGCTTTGTCGGCTACGGCGGGGCGGTCGCATCGGAAGATGAGGCGTTGCCCATATTTGTCGGCTGTCAATTCACCAATAACGTATCTGACGTCGGCGGCGGAGTTTACTCCGTTCGGTCGCATTCGGAAGTCAACAACAGCAACTTCTTCGCTAATACCGCCTCTCACGGCGGCGGCCTGCTGTTCTGCGATGGCACCGCTTATGTCGCGGAAACCATGTTCAGCAGCAACCTCGGAACTATTTCCGGCAGCGAGGGCGGCGCTATCGGCCTGCTTGGGACCAACGCCGAAATTCTTGACTGCGATATTACCAATAACCGGACGGGCGGCAGCGGCGCCGGCATTTACATATCCAGCACCAACATCGACGGCGACGAGATTGAGGGGAACAACGCCGTCCTTGTCAAGAACTGCCTGATAACCAGCAATGTCGCAGACCTGGACGGCGGCGGTATTGCGGCTGATTGGCACAGTGAACCCAACATCGTAAACTGCACGATTTTCAATAATAAAGTCGCCGGTTTGGGCGGTGGTCTGTTTAGCTCCTCCGGCAGCTATGTCAACGTCCTCAACAGCATAATCTGGGACAACAAGGGCGGCATCGGTTCAAGTGGCAGTCAAATCGCCGTAAGTGGCGGCGACTCATTCTCCACCATCAAGGTGCGATACAGTGATGTCCAGGATGCAAACGACCCGTGCGCATGGGTCAGCGACATCAACGCCCTGGACCTCGTTTTCTGCTTTGACACCACCGGCAGCATGGCTGACGACATCAACGCGTTCAAGAGCGCAGCCAGACAAATCACCAATGCAGTTGCCGCACAGTTTGCAGATTTCCGGCTCGCCGTCGCCGATTACCGTGACTTCGCGGACGCCAACTCTACTTATGGTAGTCCGGGTGACTGGCCTTATAGGGACGTGGTTCGGTTCACCACTGATACCGACGAAGTGGTGGCGGGAGTCCAGCCGCTGACGGCCGTGGGCGGAGCAGATTATCCTGAGTCGGTCTATGCGGGTTTGATGCACTGTATCGACGCCAACGCACTGGCGGCGAGATTGACGGAAAATGGCGAGGCGAGGTTTATCGATGATGTCAATTCGCCCGGACTGGGTGATTGGCGCAAAGGTGAGAAGGTCTTGCGGGTAGTTCTGCTTATGTGCGATGCCCCGCCGCACGACCCCGAGCCGTTTACGAATTATGTGCTCGATGATATCGTCGCGGCTGCAAGCGGCGACAACCCCGTCCACGTGGTCCCGGTGCTGATTACTGATGAAGCCGACGCGGTAAATTATATGAGGGCCATTGCCACTCAGACCGGCGGCACGTTTGTTCAGGCCGCCGATGCCAACGATATGGTGGATGCCATTCTTGATGTAATCGACCTGTTCTTGCAGGCAGTGCCTCCGGTCTACGTTGACACCGGTTGCACAATCAACTGGGACCCGAACCTGAATGACCCGAACTTCGGCTGGGAGCCCAACAGCCACAACATTAATGCGGACCCGTGTTTTGTTATTGCGGGCGAATACTTCCTCAGCCAGATTGCCGCAGGCCAGCTCATCAACAGTCCCTGCTGGAACGCGGGCAGTGCCGATGTCAATAGTCCTGGTATCGGCCTTGCTGCTTACACCACCAGAACCGACAGCGTGCCTGACGTATGCAAGGTGGATATGGGCTATCATTACGCACCGGCTCCAGTGCCGCAATACTCGCTTACCATAGAAGTCAATGGTGTGGGAGGCCGTCTCCTTGCCCAGGGCAAAGGCGATAACGCATTCACAATCAAAGACCCCAACAGCCGGCTGGTCAATGCAGGCACTGTGGTTTCGCTGCAGGCGCTTGCTGATATGGGCTATGGTGTCTTGCGGTGGACCGGGACCGACAACGATGCATCCATCGACCCGAATAACACCGTGACAATGAACTCAAACAAGGTGGTCAGGGTTGAGTTTCATCAGTGCCGGTTGACCATCGAGGTGATGGGAGCCGATGGGTTTGATCCGAACGGCTATCTGGTTGCAACGGGGGATGAGGTCGACCCGTTTACCCTCTGGGCAAGACAGGAGCCCAACAGTCGTGGAGTAACACCCGGCACAGTTGTCAACCTCGAGGCCTTCCCCGATGATAGTTTCAAGATTATGGTCTGGACGGGTACCGACAATGACGCGTCCACTGCCCTGACCAATACCGTCACTATGAATTCGGATAAGACAGTCATCGTTGGATTTGAGCCGGACGGGTTGTATTACCTGACCATTACTGTAATAGGCGATGGGACAGTTACACCTGCCGGCAGAAGCTTGCGCACCCCGGGCGAAGTCGTAACGCTTAATGCGACGCCGGCTAATCCATCGGATGCAATTATATGGACCGGAACCGACGACGATTATTCGGCGGCCCGTCAGAACATAGTAACTATAACGGGGCATAAGGCAGTCACGGTTAATTTCTACACCCCGAGGGTTCTCTATGTGGGAAGCGACAGCAACTACCCGACGATTCAGCTTGCGATTGCTGCTGCAAGCAACCGCGATATTGTGATGATAACACCCGGGACGTACAACATATATGAGTCGAGTGAGGATAGACCGTATTTGTATATATCAGGAAAAGACATAAAGCTGACCAGCACTAACCCTGAGGATGCGAATGCAACGCAAATTGTAGGCGGCTTTGTGATTGAGAACGCCAGCCGGAATTTGATTATCGAAGGACTCACCATCAGAGACGCCATATACTGGAAAGATTACGAGTATGGTAACACTATTATAGGTGAGCAAAATCCGTCCACCGAGCGGCACTGGGCTACGCCGCAGGCGACGGGCATGGACGGGTACGGCGGCGGCACCTGCCGCGGCGCCGGTATGGAAATATATGATACAGCATCTCCGACCGTGCGCAACTGCCGGTTTGTCAATTGCGTGGCTCGGGGTTGGCATGGTGCATCCGGCTCCGGTGGCGCAGGCGCCGATGGCTACAGCGGCAACGGCGGACCGGGCGGCAAAGCGTTCGGCGGCGGTGCATATTGCGGCCGGGGTAGTAGTCCCTTGTTTGAGAATTGCTCGTTTATAAACTGCTCGGCACAGGGCGGTGACGGCGGCAACGGCGGTAGCGCCGCTCCGACCGTAGGCGGGCACGGCGGGGCGTGGGGTGATAACGAGGGGGTATGGTGGAATGAATGGAAGCAAATCTATGGGGCGATTCATCCTCTTGAGGAATTCTGGAAATACAGCGGCTATGGCGGAGCAATTTATTGCGATGTGAATAATACTGCCGAATTTGTGAACTGTACCTTCACCGGTAACAGCACCCTGGGAGGCAGTTGCGGCATCAGCGGTGCAATAGTTCCGTCCGGCTGGCCGACCCAGCACTACAAGATTGAAAGTTTTGGCGGTGCGGTTTATGCCGCCGCGGGCAGTGCGCCGCGATTTGTCGAGTGCGTCTTCACCGACAACGAGGCGAATATGCAGGGCCCGCCTACAAGCAGAAAGGACGACGTTGCGACGGTGAATGCATATCCGAATATAAGCTTCGGCGGCGCGGTGGCCTTTGAGGATGACGCTGCCCCTGTGTTCGAAGGGTGCACGTTCAACGGCAACCGGGCCACAGTCGGCGGCGGGGCCTTTGCAACCTGGTCCTATGGGACAATTACCGATTGCAACTTCGAGGACAACTCTTCATATCATGGCGGCGGCATCCTCTTTGTCGGGGGGACAAGCGATATTGTGAACAGCAGGTTTATAGGCAATCAGTCCGCCGTCTCGGCTGCTCAGGGCGGTGCAATTACGCTGCTCGGAGGCGACGCCGAGATTAGCGACTGCAATATATGGAACAACACCTCGGCTGGTTCGGGCGGCGGTATTTATATCTCCAGTAGAGATGTATACGGTACTGAGCTGCCTGGCGGCAACAGCGTCCTAATCAGCAACTGCCTCATTGCCGAAAACTCAGCCGGTCAAAACGGCGGCGGCATCTCTGCTAACTGGCATTCCGACACCAACATCGCCAACTGCACCATCGCAGACAACGTCGCAGACCAGGGGATGGGCGGAGGCCTTTATAGCGCCTATAACAATTATACCCAGGTAATCAACTCAATCTTCTGGAACAACACCGCCCCGCGAGGCCCTCAGATTGCCGTCGGAACGGCCGGCAACCCTGCGTACGTGAAAGTGACCTACAGTGACGTCCAGGGTGGGATAGTGGATGTGTACCTTGCCCCCCGCACCGTCCTCGAATGGGATATTGCGAAGGACAATCCTTATTATCCGACCAATATTCACGTAGACCCGTTGTTCGCATCGGGACCGAGAGGGGATTTCTATCTTAGTCAGACCGGTTCGGGACAAGCCCAAACCAGTCCGTGCGTGAACAAAGGCAGCGACCTTGCAAGTGACCTCGGCTTTACATACTACACAACACGCACTGATGAAACGCCAGACAGAAACATTGTGGATATGGGTTATCACTATCCGCTTCGCGAGCCATGCAGGTTCTCAGACCTGCTGAAAGACGG
>CAYUIL010000008.1:0-26393 GCA_964444715.1 uncultured Pirellulales bacterium
CCGAACCACGGAAACATTTGCATCACGCTTACCATCTGGTTCATTTGCATATCCGATTGTCGCGTGTAGTAGCCGTATTGCATCTGCGGGTCCGGCAGCGCCTCGGCCTGCGGCACCTCTTCCAGCGCCATCTGCCATTGCTGGAAGCTGCTCTTCAACCCCGCATTGTGCACCTCCGCGTAACGCAGATAATCCTGCAGCGTCAAAAATTGATTCGGCTCGTTTGGCTCGCCCAAAGCGGCCCCGACCTGTGCCAGGACAAGCATAACAGCCGTCACAAAACACATTGCCAATCCTGCCCGCATAGATATGACTTCCCGCAAACACCCGTTCCGATTTTCAAATCACCTTCAATCTATCAGCACCGGCAGCAAATGTCCAGTTTCTGTCTATATTCAGGGGCCCAACCCGCGGTCAGGTTTACATTTTTACTTTTTGCCTTTTAACTTTTGACTTATTCTGTACAATGGTCTTGAAGTATTTAGCGGGATGGTCAATCAGGACCATAAATTAGATTCTAAGCTGAACGGTGAAAGGGGTTATTAAAATGAAGGGAAATGCACAACTAATCCAGGCCCTCAACAGTTTACTCGCCGATGAGCTGGGCGCCGTCAACCAGTATATGGTGCACGCGGAAATGATAGAAAGCTGGGGCTACGAAAAGCTCAATAAAATGATTCGAGCACGAGCGATAACGGAAATGAAACACGCCGAAAAACTCATCGAGCGTATTCTCTTTTTGGAAGGCGTTCCCGTCGTCGATAAACTCAGCGCAATTCATATCGGCGCCGACGTGCCCAAGCAGTTTGACAACGACCTTGCCTCGGAAATGGGAGCGGTCAAGAGTTATAACTCGGCGATTAAGCTTGCCGCTGAGGTAGGCGATAACGCCACCAAGGAGATTCTGGATTCGATTTTGAAGGACGAGGACGACCACGTTGACGAAATCGAGACCCAGCAGGACCAGATTAAGCAGATGGGTTTGCCGCAATACCTGAACCGTCAGGCCGGCTAATTCGTTTTTGGTTTTTTCTAAAAGAAGGTCCTCGCCATTTAGCCGCGACTTACGCGGCCGGTTGTTACCGCCCCTGAGGGAGTGTTGTTTCCACAAACCCAATTTGACATTCAAAAAAAATAATGTAGAATTGCTTCCTTCACGACGTGGCTTAAACCAAGTCCTGAATGTTCGCTAACTCCTTTTAAGATTTGTTATGTATTCGGATTATATTCGTAATGTTGCGATAATTGCCCACGTTGACCACGGCAAAACGACGCTGCTCGACCGGCTGCTCTACCAGTCCGGGATGTTCAGGACCGAAGAGCTTGACAAGCTCGCCGGCGGCGAATTCGGCCTGATTATGGATTCAAATCCCCTCGAACGAGAACGCGGCATAACAATCCTCAGCAAAAATTGCGCAATTTACTATACCGATTCCAGAGGCCGAGAATACAAAATCAACATTATCGACACCCCTGGCCACGCCGACTTCGGCGGAGAGGTAGAACGAGTCCTGAAAATGGCGGATGGCGTCCTGCTTCTGGTTGACGCATTCGAAGGGCCTATGCCGCAAACCAGGTTCGTCCTTACAAAGGCGCTCGAGCATAAGCTAAAACCAATCGTCGTCATCAACAAGGTTGACCGCGAGAACAGCCGGCCCGACGACGTCGTAAACGAGGTCTTTGATTTGTTCGTGCAGCTCGGCGCCAGCGATGACTCCCTTGACTTCCCCGTAATTTACGCCTCCGCAAGACAGGGCTGGGCGTCCGCAAAACTGGAAAAGAAAACCAATAATCTCAAAGTCATATTCGACACCATCATCAAAAAAATCCCCCCTCCAAAGGCCAACCCCGACTCGCCTTTGCAGATGCTCGTCACGAATCTCGAATATTCCGATTACGTCGGCCGAATCGCAATCGGCAGGGTCTTCGCGGGCCACATAATCGAAGGCCAAAATGTCACCGTCATCAACAAGGATGGCGTCCACACCCAGCAAAAAATTATGCACATTCATCAGTTCCACGGCCTAAGTCGAAAACGCGTTTCCGAAGTCGAGGCCGGCGATATATGCGCAATCTCAGGCCTCGACCCCATCGAGATTGGCGACACCATCGCCTGTGCAGATAATCCTTCACAGCTTGCCGTCATCCCCGTCGATGAGCCGACGATGACTATGACATTCAGGGTCAACGACGGCCCATTTGCCGGCAGAGACGGAAAATACGTTACCAGCCGTCAAATCGGCGAACGACTCGAAAAAGAGATCCAGGGCAACGTCGCCCTCCGCGTCGAGCCGGGACAAACCACCGAAGAATTCAACGTCTCAGGCCGGGGCCTTATGCACTTAGGCATCCTGCTGGAGAATATGCGACGCGAAGGTTTTGAGGTCTGCGTCGGCAAACCAAATGTAATTATCAAGACAATCGACGGCATCCCTCACGAGCCGGTCGAGCTGCTCGCAATCGACTGCCCCATCGACTGCCGAAGCGCCGTGATGAGTATGCTGGGCGACCGCAGAAGCGAAATTGTCAAAATGGACGCCAAAACCGGTGCATCCGGCTTCATTCATATGGAATTCATCATTCCCTCTCGCGGTCTGTTCGGCCTGCACGCCAGGATGATGAACGCCACACAGGGCAGGGCCGTTATGCACCACTCCTTCGAAAGATATGAGCCGATGCGCGGCTCCATCCCCCAGCGAAAAGCGGGCGTTATGATTGCCACCAATACCGGCCCCGTCACCGCCTATGCGCTCGATGCTCTTTACGAACGTGGCTTCTTTTTTGTCGAGCCGGGCGAACAGGTCTACGAAGGCCAGGTTGTCGGCGAACACTGCAAGGAGGACGACATTCCCGTAAACGCGGTGAGGACCAAACAGCTTACCAACATTCGCGCCGCCAGCAAAGACGACGCCGCCAGAGTCAAATCCCCTCGAAAGATGGCTCTGGAAGTTGCAATGGAGTATATTCAGGAAGATGAGCTTGTCGAGATTTGCCCCAATTCAATTCGGCTTCGCAAACGTTTCCTGAAGGAATCCGACCGCCGACGCGAAGCCCGCAAATCGTAGCGAAGCGGAGACCCCAGAATGTTTACCCGCCTTCTTTGTGGCGGGTCGTTATCCGGGGTCCAGGCACCACATCTAAATAATGAAAAGATAAGTTCAGCCTCTGGTTCGATTAAACTCTAATCTTATCCTTTTTTCAATGCCCACTCCGGGCGATATTATCCTCGGAATTATCGCCAAAGGCAATCAAAATCCCGCCAAGCCCGGCTCACGAAATACGCACAATGAACTACGAACCCTCCGAAATACGATATACGAACTACTAACGACGAGAGTTACTGACTGCTGG
Organism: uncultured Pirellulales bacterium; assembly: GCA_964444715.1. GTDB lineage: Bacteria > Planctomycetota > Phycisphaerae > Sedimentisphaerales > Anaerobacaceae > Fen-1362. The sequence continues at coordinate 3,352 of CAYUIL010000008.1, forward strand.
TTTGTTCGAATTGTTCGATGAATCGGCTGCCGTTTCGTATATAGACCAGAGTAGCGACCAGCGCCGCCAGTGCGGCAGACCACCAGAGAACATTCAGGAAGTAAATCCAGGCGGGCAGGACGGAAGATACTTCGGGTGCGATAAGGATTGCGGCGACCATAGAGAGCTGCAGGGCCGTGGCGGCCTTTCCGGCAAAGACCGGCACGATGCGGACTTTTCCCGTAAGAAAATAAATGATGAGAAAGCCGATGAAGAGCAGGACGTCTTTGCCGATGATGAGGACAACGACGGTGGAGGGGAGGATGAAGCCATTGACGCCTGCGCGGTGCGAGGCGAGCAGAAGACAGGTGGAGGTGATGAGCAGCTTGTCGGCGGTGGGGTCTAAAAACGCGCCTAATCTTGTGGCTTTTCCGTTCTTGCGAGCGAGGAAGCCATCGAGGCCGTCGCTTGCGGCCATAAGGAGAAAGATGGCGACGGCGGCGTAGCGGATGAGATGTCGGAAATGGTCGCTGAGCGAGGGGTCGTTTATCTGGAGCATACAACTGACGAACGGCGCAATCAGCAGTATGCGAAGAATGGTAATCCTGTTTGCCCAGCTTAACTTCATCTTCTATTTACGATTTAATATTTGGTATTTCTATTATCCGGCTATTTGGAAGATTATACTGGCGCAAAGCAGGATGCGGCAACAGGATAATCCTTGCCGAAGAGGGGCGCAGAGGTATAATTAAACCGCTTTTGAGGTAAATAATATGGCGGTTCTGAATGTAAATATAGACCACGTGGCGACGGTGAGGCAGGCGAGGCGTGCCGATGAGCCGGACCCTGTGTGGGCGGCGGCGGAATGCGAATTGGCCGGGGCAAACGGGATAACGGTGCATCTGCGCCAGGACAGGCGACACATAAACGACCGGGACGTACAGGTCCTGGCGGAGACCGTGGCGTGCAAGCTGAATCTTGAGATGTCGATGGAAGAGGAGATAGTCAGAATCGCGGAAGGGATACAGCCGGAGCAGGTAACGCTTGTGCCGGAACGCAGAGAAGAATTGACAACCGAAGGGGGGCTGGATTGCGCAAGCTGGGGCAGCCGACTGAAGGAAGTGGTGAGAAGGATGCACAAAAGGGGGATATTGGTAAGTGTTTTCATTGTGCCGGAAAAAGAGCAGATAATAGCGGCTGCCAGGTACGGGTGCGACGCCATTGAGCTGCACACGGGACAGTATGCAAATGCGGAGACGGCAAAAGAGATTCGTAAGCAGCTTGACCGGCTCGAGGCGGGCAGGGACTATGCATTGAAAAAGAGATTGATTGTGCACGCGGGGCACGGACTGACTTATCGTAATACGGGGGTGATTGCGGCGCTTGGCGGCCTGAGTGAATTGAATATCGGGCACAGTATTATCGCCAGAAGTGTGTTTGTCGGGATAAGGGAGGCGACGGCCGAAATGATTCGGCTGATAGACAAATACGGTGGCGCTGAACCACAAGGACGATAGATACGCCAGTGACTCGTGGCCCGTGTTCCGCTTTTATTATTTGAGCCAAATCTGTTATTGAAAGTTCCTTCATTGTTTTTGTGGCACAGCATACGTTTCGGCGGTCTGGGAACCAAAGCCGTAAGGTTCCTGATAGATTCCAAGTTACGGCGAGATACGAAAAATTTTTCAAAACATATCTTGACTTATAACGTTATACGTTATATAATGTGATTGGCTTATGATAAAAAGCTTCAAATGCAATGAGGCCGAGAAGATATTCAACCGGGAGTTTTCCCGTAAGCTGCCTTCCAACATTCAAAGGGTGGCCTTCAGGAAACTTCGTATGATTCATAACAGTAAGTCGTTGACGGACTTGAAGATGCCCCCAGCGAATCGGCTGAAGGCGCTGTTGGGAAAGCGGAAAGGCCAACATAGCATTCGGATTAACGACCAATGGCGTATTTGTTTTGAATGGCACGAGAATAACGCGTTTAACGTAGAAATAGCGGATTATCACTGAGGTGCGAAAATGAAAAAGGGCAAAATTCCGCCGCTGCATCCTGGGGAAGTGCTGCTTGAGGAGTTTATAAAGCCGATGGGGCTTAGCCAGAACAAGGTAGGCAGGGACTTGGGAGTTTCACCAAGAAGGGTAAATGAGATTGTCCTTGGGAAAAGGAGCATCACGGCGGACACTGCATTACGGCTGTCCCGGTATTTCGGCAATTCGGCTGAGTTCTGGATGGGATTGCAGATGGATTACGACCTGGATGTGGAGATGGACAGTCATTCAGCACAAATAGAGAAAGAAGTAAAAAAGCTGGTCTGCGCCTAATTGTATAGTTAGTTTCCCGCCGCAATCATTAATTTACGTTCGATTTTTGAGCAAGTCGAGGGCTATAGAATTGTCGGAGAAGGGGAATTTTTGGGAGCCGATGATTTGATAGTTTTCGTGGCCTTTGCCGGCGATGAGGACGACGTCGTTTTTTCCCGCGTTTTCAATAGCGAGGGCAATGGCCTTATGTCTGTCGGCTTGGATTTTGATTTTGTCAGAGTTCGGGGCAACGAAGCCAGCAACTATTTGGGTGATTATATCATCGGGGTTTTCGGTCCGGGGATTATCGCTTGTTACGATAACGAGGTCGGCGAATTGTTCGACGACTTTTGCCATACGGGGTCTTTTAGTTTTGTCCCTGTCGCCGCCACAGCCGAAAACAACGATGAGGCGGGCTTTGCACAAGGGTTTAAGAGTTGACAGGACATTGTAGAGTGCGTCGTCGGTGTGGGCGTAATCGACAAGGACGGTGAAGGGGGCATTGGATTTAACATTTTCGAGTCGGCCGGGGATGGCGTTAAGCGAGGCAAGACCACGGGCGACGGTTTTGATGTCCAGGCCTGCTACGAGGCAGAGGCCTGCTGCGGCTAAGTGGTTGGCGACGTTGTAGCGGCCGAGGAGAGGTGTTTTGATGCGGAGATTTTGGCCCTGGTAGCGAAGTGTGAATGTTGTGCCGGTGATGTCGATTGATTCGATATGAGCGGAGATGTCGGCGGGTTCATCGACGGCAAACAAAAGGATTTTGGCTTTGGTGTGAGCGGCGATTTGATGGGCGTAAAGGGATTGTTTATTGAGGACGGCGGTTGCGTTTGGCGAAAGCGTCTCAAAGAGTTTTGATTTGGCGGCGAGATAGTTTTCGGTGGTTTTGTGGTAGTCGAGGTGGTCGCCTGTGAGGTTGGTGAATGCGGCGGCGTGAAAATTGATTGCGGCGAGGCGGTTCTGGTCGAGTGCATGCGAGCTTGCCTCGATGACCATAAATTTTACGCCGGCCTCGAGCATCTGGGATTGCTTCTCAGCGATGGTCAGGCAATCGGGGGTGGTGAGCGTGGCGTCTGTGACAATCAAGCCGGTGTCGTAAATGACGGTCCCTATTAGGCCGCATTTTTGGTTTGCGGTCTGGAAACAGGAGCGGACGAGAAAGGCAACGGTTGTTTTCCCGTTGGTGCCGGTGACGGCGAGGTTGGTGAGTTTGGAGGCGGGGTCGCCGGCGGAGGCCTGCGCGAGGACGGCGAGTGCGAGAGAGGAATCTTTCACAACAACGAACTGGATTCCCGCTTTCCGAAACGGGCTCGTCGCTCCGCTCCGTGTCGCGGGAATGACATTGGAAGATGATTGGCAGACGATGAATTTGGCGCCGTTGGCGAGGGCAGGAGGGATGAAGCTGTGGCCATCGCAGTTGGGACCTTTGACGGCGACGAAGATGTCGCCGGCTCCGACAAGCCGAGAATCATCGCACAGGCGAGGCGAATTTCCCGAACGCACAAGCATCAATAGTTCATCAAAATTCATAGCATATCAGGTTATCAGGTCATCAGGTAATCAGGGTATTTTAGGAGGATAGCTTGCCGGATGCAATGAAGGGTTTATACTATTGGAAACGAAGAGAAGTTTTTTTGAGAATGAGGCAGAATATGAAGATGAACATTTTGGGATTAGTGCTGATTGTATTGCAGTGGGGTGTTTGCGCGGGTGCGCAGGCAAACGATGTTGAATACTACGCGGTGCTAATGGAGGGAGCGAAGATAGGGTATGCGACGCACAGCAGGATTGTGGCGGACGGGCAGGTTATGACGACGGAGACGGTTGCGGTGACGATAAGCCGATTGGATATTCCCGTCAGTATCAAGACCAGGGAAACCTATATTGAGACGGTCAGGGGAGAGCCGATATCGTTCGCCGCTGAGCAGGATATGGGAATGGAAACAATGAAGATGGAGGGGACGATAGGCAAAGATGGGATGGTCCGGACGCGAACAACGGGAATGGGCGCCGTGCAGGACGGCAATATGGTCTGGCCCAAAGGTGCGTTAATGGCGGAGGGGTTGCGTCTGATTGAATTAGAGAAGGGATTGAAGGAAGGGACGAGTTACGACGTGAACATGTTTAGTCCCGGGGCAATGGCGGCGATTAGTTCGCGTGTGCGGGTGGGGGTGAAACAGGAGGTGGATTTGTTAGGTAGAGTGGTGACATTGACGAAGGTCGAGACGACGATGAGTATGCCGGGGGCGGGGGAGATAACAACGGTCAGCTTTGTGGATGAGGAGCTGGGAGTGTTAAAGACGGAAACACCGATGATGGGGATGAGAATGGAACTGGTGGCTTGCGAGAAGGAGTTTGCACTTGGGGACAATCAGGTATTTGAGATAGTGGACAGGATGTTTTTGGCGAGTCCTGAGCCGCTGGGGGACGTCGGGTCGGCGAGGTCAATTACGTATTATTTAAAGCCGGTCGGCGGGGCGGGGAGTTTTACAATACCCGCGAGCGACAATCAGCGCGTGGAGCGATTAGAGGACGGGTCGGTGAAGGTAGTGGTTGAGCCGGTCAGTGTGCCTGCGGGGGCGAAATTTCCGTACAAGGGGACGGACAAGGAAATTACCTCGGCGACGAGACCAAGCAGATTTTTACAAAGCGATGATGCGAAGATAATCGAGCTTGCAAAACGTGCGACAGGCGGTGCGAAAGACGCCGGGGAGGCGGCGCGGAGGATAGAGCATTTTGTGGCGGACTACGTGAAGAACATAACTTTTTCGGTCGGGTATGCGTCGGCGTCGGAGGTGGCGGCGAGCAGGAGGGGCGACTGCACGGAGTTTGCGGTACTGTGCGCGGCGATGTGCCGGTCGGCTAGTGTACCTGCGAGGGTGGTTGTGGGGGTGGCATACGTGGAGGATTTTGCGGACAGGAGCGGCTTCGGGGGGCACGCGTGGACGGAGGCATATATTGGAGGCAAATGGGTTGGGCTTGATTCGGCGTTTAAGGCAAGCGGCAGAGGGGGATTTGACGCGGGGCATATTGCGCTTGCGGCGGGCGACGGCGAGCCGGCGGACTTTTTCAATATTGCGACAACGTTGGGAAGATTCAAAATTGAGAAGGTGGCAGTCAACAGCGAGAGGTAAGCCGGGGTGTTATTCGAACCGAATGTCATCGATAACCAACTGGACGGAGCTGTTGCCGTTGAAGGTGTCGATTGCGGCGTGATAGGCGATATTAAAGGAATCTCGTTCGAGCAATTTTTTTTCGAGATGGCCAAGTCGGAAGCCGATGCAGCGGATTGAGTTGGTGTGGTCAGTTACTGCGAGCTGGATATGGTCGGCGTTGGTGCCGACCCTGCGGGGCGCGGAGCAGAGGCAGACGCCTTTTGTTGCGAAGACGGGTTCGGGGTTGCCCTGGCCGAATGGGCCGAGCAGTTGCAGCTCACAGACACTCTCATAGTTGAACTCGGACAGGGAGGCGAGCGCGTCGATGTGGAGCTTATTGACGCAGTGCTCATCGAGGAGGCGGCTGCGGGCGTAATCTTCGAGGTCGTCGGCGAATTTGAGGATATTTTCGGGTTGGATAGTAACACCAGCGGCCATTTTGTGTCCGCCGAAGGCAACGAGGTGTTTCGAGCAGGCCGATATTGCGGCGAGGATATCGAAGCCGGGAACGGAGCGGGCGGAGCCCTGTGCGTGTGCGGAGGCGGAGTTAATCACAATGGCCGGTCGGAAGAACTTATCGACGATTCTGGAGGCGACGATACCTACGACGCCGCTATGCCAAGACGGGTCGGCGAGAACGATGGTTCTTCTTTCGGGAGCGTCGAGGCCGAGTTTTTCGATGAGCAGGCAGGCGTGGTTGAAGATTTTTCGTTCGAACCGCTGACGCTGGGCGTTTTGGCCTTTGAGGTAGTCGGCGATTTGGGCGGCGTGGGATGGGCTTGTCGATGTGAGCAGCTCGACGGCGAGGCGAGCGTGGCCGATTCTGCCGGCGGCGTTGAGCATAGGTGCGAGACGAAAGCCGATGTGGTAGCTGTCGAGACCTCGGCCGGTAAGCTCGGCGGATTCGATTAAGGCGCGGAGGCCCGGCAATTTGGGGTCGGAGAGGAGACTTAGGCCGAAGCTGGCGAGCGTCCTGTTTTCGCCGCGGAGCTCCATAACGTCGGCGATGGTCCCCATGGCGGCAAGGGAGGTGGCGTTGAGCATAAAATCGCGGATTTGGGGGCTGAGACGTGCGCCGGTTTTGAAGAGGTCAGCGACGGCCCAGCCCAGCTTGAAGGCGACCAGCGACCCGGAGGAATCGAGGTTGGGATAGGATTTATCGAGAGCGGGGTGAACGATGGCGACGGCGGGGGGAAGACGGTCGGCGAATTGGTGGTGGTCGCAGATTATTAAATCGAGGCCAAGTTTTTGGGTCAGCTCGGCGGCGGCCAGGGCGGTGACGCCGCAGTCAACGGTGATGAGGAGCTGTGTGCCTGATTTGGCGATAGATTCGACGGCATCGGTATTGAGGCCATAGCCCTCGTCGATGCGGTGCGGGATGTAGTAGTCAACGTTTGCACCGAGGAGCGTGAGGATTTGCCAGAGGATGGCGACGCCGGTGATGCCATCGACGTCGTAGTCGCCGTAGAGGGTGATTTTTTGTTTTTGGGCGAGTGCCTGTTTGATTCTTTGTGCGGCTATGTTTGCGCCGGGGAGCAGCTCAGGACTGATGAGGTCGGTCAATTTGGGTCTGAGAAAGGCGGAGCCGGATTGTGCATCGGTAACGCCGCGGTTTATGAGCAGTTGCGACAAGAGAGTGGAGACCTTGAGCGATTTTGCAAGCTGGTCGGCGCGCGGGTCGGGCGGGGCGATGACCCAGGTTTTGTCGGCGGCGGACCGGCGGGTTTTTCGCAGCTCCGATATATCGGAGCCGACGCGTGAATTCTTTTGCGTCCGTGCAGATGTTCGCATTGAGAAACTGTCCTGCTATTTTTCCATTCGATTTTCGACGGGTCTTTTATAACAGGAAAGCCGGGGCAAATGCAAGGATTGTTTGTCAGTCGCGCATATAGAGGCCGCCGTTGACGGCGATGTATTCGTCCGTGACGACGCCGGGTTTGGCGTTTTTTGTTACTGTGTCTTGAGCAGCCGCACGGGGCCGACGAGACCGGCGGGCGCCGGTTTAGACGCAATCGCGTTTGGGGCATCTTTTAGCGAGCGGACGTAGTTGGCGAGCGTGGTCGTTACTTTTACTTCGAGCACATTCTTGCCTTTTTTCAGGACGCCGGTTGCGTCGTAAATATGTCGCCCATACCAGCGGATGCCGAGCAATTTGCCGTTCAGTTTCACTTCCGATATATCGCAGCATTTGCCGAGGTCGAGCATTGTCCGCTTCTTGTCGGCGACATTAACCCGCCATACGTCCGGCGGGTTAAATTCAGTTCGATACAGAATTGTGCCGGCGAAGGTATTCAACAGGGCATCTTCGGTTTGGGCAAGGTCGATGAGCTTGTCGATTTCGCGGGTAAATTTTTCGCCGGTAGCGCAATGAGCGAAGTCGGCTTTCCAGGGAGTTGTGATTTCGAGGGCGTCGTTGAAATCGATTGCAGGAGCGGGTTTGCCGGGTTTGCCTTTGGTATTCGGGTCAAAGACCATCAGCAGTGATTCGAGCGGCGCGAGGCGAATAACGAGTTCGTTTTTGTTGTCCCCACAAGCGAATATGCCGCGGTCGCCCGTTTCGGGGTTCCAGACGGCGGGGGTTTTGTCGGCGGTGTCGAATTGTGCGCGGAAGGACAGGGGTGCGGTGCTATTAGTGTTGGTGAAGAAGAATATGTCGCGGCTGTCGGAGAGGTAATGAACAAAGAGGAGATTATCACTGGGGGGCGAGATTTTGACGGTGGGCCGGATGCTGATTTTGCTCATCAGGTCGGAGACCCAGGAGGTGAGGTTATTCTTGTCTTTGTCGGGGGTGGGGAAGAACGCGACGCGGTTGGGGTCGTTTTCCCGGACGTGGTCCATTGTGATCTGGATGGGGATGCTGCGCTCGACGAGGTTTTTGAAGCCGGGTGCGGTCAACGGAGGTTCGCCGACGAAGGCGATTTTGCCGCCTGCCTGTGCGAAGAATCGGAGCGCCTTGGCGGCGGGGAATTCGATTGAGAAGGCGTCGGGAACGATGATGGCGTCGTATACAAGCGTGCCGAAGTGAAGCTTGCCATCTTCAAAGGTTGCCTGGGAGAGGACTTTTTCGCCGAGGTAATCGGCGGTGTAGCCGTTGTGATTGAGTGCGTGCCAGAGCGGGAACAGATACCAGATGTAATTGACGAATCGGGTGGACAGTCCACAATCGCTCCAGAGGTCTGCGGCCGGGCAGAGGATGGCGATTTTGGCCTGGTGCCGGGAATTCTGGAAGAGGTAGGACAATCGTGCGTTGCGGTCGGTCCATTCTCTAAAATACGGCCACCAGGGGTTGCGTTCGCTGAGGCAGGCGGCAGCCCGGGCCCAGTCGGGGAAGGGAACATTTGCAGGCGAGTAGTTGTAGCCGTTCAAAACGGAGTGGTTGACGCCGCAAATGAAAGTTAGGTCGTCGGATTGCTTGAGGGATTCGAGAGTTTGGCGGAAGTCGCCGGTCATTGCTTCGCAGCTTATGATGGATTTGCCCGTGAGGTGCGCGGCGGAGGAGGCAATTTTGTTTGCGACGCGGTATTGGATTTCGGCGGCGAGGTTTGGCTCGAAGGGTTGTTCGCCGGGGACGAGCCAGGCGTCGCCGCGGGATATATCGTGGAGCATAGAGCCGTCGAGCATATCGATGTAGCCGGTCTGGAGGCGGGAGAGGACGCCGTTACTGCGGCACCATTCGTGGAAGGTCCGGGCGAAACGTTCGTGAAAGAGTTCAACGAAGGTTGCGCAGAAATCATAACGTGTACGGCGAGTGGTGTCGTAAAAGCGTGTCTTTTCCTTGGGGAGATTATCATCGAGGACCATCGGCAGATAATGGATGATGTCGTAGCCGCGGCGCTGGCGGAACTGCTGGGCGAAATCGGTTGTCCAGTTGGCGCCGGACAGCTCGGTGTCGTCGCAGGATATTGCGCGAATAGAGTTGCCGATTTTGCCGCCGAGTGCCGGGGCGAGGTTAGTGGAGATACTGTTGAGGTATTTTTTGACGGCTTGTTTGTTGAGCAAGTTGAGGAGGGGGCCGTCGGCGCCGGGTGCGGCGCCTGTCCGTTGTCTGAAGTTTTCGTGCCAGACGCCTATGTAAAGGGTATGGTTGCCGTCGGGGATGTCGAAGGCGATTGAGCCATCGGGCGAAACCTTATCGGATACCTCTGTGCCCATCGTGAAAGATTTGGAACCCTGTGGGACGAGCCGGAGAAACATCAACCGGCGGTTTGTGCCGGGAGCGATGTGTCGGGTCTGGTCGGTGGCGTTGATGAGGTCGTTTACGTCGGCGTGAAAATTGGTTGGGCCTGTGAGCGTTTTTTTGCCGAGAGTTATTATCTGGATTTGCTCGCCGGTCTGGAGAAAGGGTGCGGCCAAAGGTGAACTGAGGGCCAAATCAACAATTATGCCGCGTTGTTTTGCGGCGTCGGCGGCGAATTTGACCGTTTTTGCATTTGCATCCTCGGCGGGGTATATCTCGACGCCGCCTATGCCTGCTTGTTTGAGGACGTCGAGCTGGCGGATGATTTCCTGTTCGGCTGGGCAGTTGGCGTCCCACCGCCAGCGGACAAAAGGCCGGGCGGTATTTGGCGGATTCTTGAAACCATCGTAAAGGTTGTCCGCCCGTAGTATTGGTGCATCGAGCAGTAATATGAAAAAAACCAAAGCGCATATTCGGCGGGTCGTTATCTTATCGGGAAATTTCATTTGTCGCCTTCCTGCTGGATACCAGTGAGATGAATGGAGAATCTGTCGAGTTTTTTGTGACCTTCGTCGTATTGAGAGTAGGCGTTGCGGAGGTGTTTGCCGAGGACGTCCCAGGTGTCGGCGAAATCTGTGAAGGAAGCGTTGAGGGTTTTGAGGTTTTGGCGGATTTCAGCGGCCTGTTTTTCAATTTGCAGGCCGTGGAGTCCCATCACGACGGTCATAAGATACGCATACAGAAGGTTCGGTGAGACGGGGACGACCTTTTTATCAAGCGAATACTGAAGGATGTTCTTCGCGTCGTCGGGGTATTTGACAATCGCCTCGTAATACACGTTTTCGGCGGGGATATACATCAGGGCAAAATCGAGAGTTCCCTCGGCAGGCCTGATGTAGGAGGCGGCGATTTTGTCGATATGTTTGATTACGTCGTTGTGAAACTGTTTTCGCAGACGAATACGCTCATCATCCTTCTCGGCTTTCAGCAGCAGTTCAAAGTTCGAAAGCGGGAATTTGGCGTCGATAGGGACACTGTAGCCCGCGAGCACAACAAGGGCATCGACCTTCTGGGCGTCTTTGAAAGAGTATTGAAGCTGGTAGGTGTCTTTCGGCAGGATTTGCGAAAGGAGATTGTCGAGGGACCATTCGCCGAGACCGCCGCGGAGTTTTGGGCTGGCCAAGATTTCCTGAAGGCGTTTTACATCGTCGCCCACCTTTTGCATCTGCGTGCTGGCGGTAATGATTTGGCCGATTTGATTGTGAAGCTTATTCAGCGTATCAGAGGTGGATTGTAAGCTCTGGGTCAGTGTGGCGTGGCCTTTCTGGAGCGAATCCTGAAGAACATTTCGAGCACCATCGGAGGCGGTGCGGATGGCCTCCAGTTGCTGCTGGAGGGAGGCAACGGAGGATTGCTGCTGGGCGAGCTTCTCCTTTGTGCCGGATACGAGAGAAAAGATAAGTATCAGCAGCAGGATGAGTAAAACAACGGCAATAACAAGCAGAACGGTTTCCATAATCCGGCCCTTAATAACTGGATTCCCGCTTGCGCGGGAATGACAATTGTGAACAGGGGTATTATAGGTTTTGGCGGGGTGGGCGTCAAAGGCAAGGGATTATAAATTTCGGATTGCGGATTGTAGATTGCAGATTTAAGATTTCTGTTATGGTAAAGGATAATCTGCGAGCCGGTTTAGTAATCCTCGTCGCGTGCGTGTGCGGCTGGTTTGTGATGGAGCTGGAGATTCTGGGAGTAAGGGCGCTTTCGCCGTATTTCGGCAGCGCGGTATACGTGGTGATGGGAAGCGTGGTGGGCGTTTTTCTGCTGAGTTTGTCGGTCGGGTATATGCTGGGCGGGTGGCTTTCGAAAAAGGCCGACAGCCGGGTGATGCTCGGTGTGAGCATAGTTGCGGCCGGGGCGTGGTTGTGTGCTATGCCGGGATTCATAGAGCCGGTGTGTGACGGGATGTACAATATCGGGCTGGACGAAAAATGGGGTTCTCTTTTGGCTTCTGTTATTTTGTTCGGCGCACCCACTGTGCTGCTTGGCACGGTGACGCCTGCGGCGGTGCGATGGCTGACGAGACAGGCGGACGATTCCGGGCTTAATGCCGGGCTGGTGCTTGCCTTTTCGACCGTGGCCAGTTTCGCGGGCTGCGTGGTGACTGCATTTTATCTTGTGCTTGTTTCAATGCGGCAGACGCTGCGCATTTCGGGGGTTGTGCTGGCGGCTATGGGCGCGGTGATTCTGCTGCAGGCGGTCGTGCGCAGCAGAAGAGATGCGGAAAAGTAAGAGGATGCGCAGGGTCGTTTTGATTGCGGTGTTTTGCGTTGCCGTTCTTTGTCGGTTGCCGGTTATCGGTGCGGCCTCCGGCGGCGGGTGGGGTCAGCTTATTTATCAGAAGGATTCGCTTTATCACCGCATATTCGTTTACAAAATCGGCTCTGTTGTGACATTGCGATTTGACAGGCAGCCCGCCGTGCAGGTACAAAGCCAGGTTGACCTGAGTAATTTGCGGGAGCATATGCTGGGGTATACCAAGCTGGCTTTCTGCGGGCTGTTGTATAAGCCGGAGCCGAAGAAAATGCTCGTGCTGGGACTAGGGGGCGGCGTGATTCCGCGCGAAATGCGCTATTATTTCCCGGCGATTGAGATTGACGTTGCGGAGATAGACCCGGAGATTCGGCAGACAGCGGTCAAGTTCTTTGGTTTTCGTGAGGATGGCAGGTTAAGAGTGCACATCTCCGACGGGCGGATGTTTATCAGGGAACAGCTACGCGGGGAGTCGGTGGGGAAATATGATATTATTGTCCTGGATGCGTTCAACAGCACCTATATCCCGTTTCATCTGATGACGAGGGAGTTTCTTGAGCAGGTAAAAGGTGTTCTTGCCGAGGACGGCGTCGTAGTTGCAAACGTATTTCAAAACAATCGTCTTTTTGATGCGGAGCTGGCGACTTTTCTGGCGGTATTTGGGCGGTGTCAGGTGTATGTCGACGAGTATTCCGCGAATGCAATGCTGGTGTCGCCGGGGCCGACCGCACCGTTGTTTACCCTCAACCAGGCCGCAGCTCGGGCAGAAATGCTGCAGCGCAGGCACAGGTTCAGCTTTAATATGCTGACGGTCGCGAATCGGTTGCGGCCCGGTATAAGACCGGATGTGCGTATAAAAGTGCTAACCGATGACCGGGCGCCCGTGAACCGGCTGCGCACACGACGGAGAAGAGAATCACCTTAACACATCCCGGTGTATCAGGACAGACAAGATTAGGCGGCGGCGGGTTCGGAGACGTAATGGTCGAAGTTGACGGCGATTTTTTTGCTGACGCCCTGGGTCTGCATCGTTATGCCGTAGAGCATATCGGCGGAGCTCATAGTGCGCTTGGAGTGGGTGACGATTACGAACTGAGAATCCTTTTGGAATTCCTTGAGGAGTATATCAAATCGCTCGTTATTGGCCTCATCGAGAGCAGCATCGACCTCGTCGAGAAAGCAGAACGGCGAGGGCTTTGCCTTGAAGACGGAGAAGAGCAGCGCGATAGCGGTCATTGCCTTTTCGCCGCCGCTCAATAGTGAGATGCTTCTGGTTTCCTTGCCGGGCGGTTTAGCGATTATTTCGATGCCGGCGTCGAGGACGTCGGGGGCTTCTTCGAGGACGACATCGGCTTTTCCGCCGCCGAAGAGTTTGCGGAAGATTTGCTGGAAATGGCCTCGAACCAGTTCGAAGGTCTCGGTGAATTTTTCCCTGCTTATTTTGTTGAGGCGGTTGATTAGCTGCTGGAGTTGCCCTTTGCTGGAATTGAGGTCCTCGACCTGAGTGGAGAGGAAGTTATGCCGTTGTTCGAGGTCGGTGCTCTCCTGGATGGCGTCGAGGTTGACGTTGCCGAGGCGTTCGATTTTGCCGCGAAGCTCGGCGATTTCCTCGCGTACTTTTTCCCAGTCAACGGCGGTGTCCTGATAGCTTGCGTAGGAGGCAAGGAGGTCGATTTGAAGCTCGTCGCGGACGCGGGCGATGAGGTCCTGCTGCCGGACATCAAGCTGGCCAATCTCGATTTTAAGTTCGTTTATCTGCTGTTCGATTTGGGTTTGTCCAGCGCGTTTGTCGCGGAGGAGCTGTTCGTTATTTTTTTGCTGTTCGAGCAGCTCTTCGATTTGCCTGTGCAGTTGGGAACTATTTTGCTGCTTAGTGTCTTTTTCGAGGAACATCTCGGAGACGGCGGATTCGGAGGCGAGGATGTCGGTCTGGGCGGCGGCGGCCTGGTCGGTGGAGTTTTTGATTTCGGATTCCGTCGCCTGGACGGCGGCGGTATTTGCCTGAAGCTGGGCCTGGAGTGACTGGATGGTTTGATTGAGGGACTGGCGGTGTTCGGATATTTGGCCGAGCGAGACCTTGAGGTCGGTGAGCTTATCGACGAGCGTTTGCTGCTGGTCTTTAAGGTTGGAATAATCACTCTGGAGCTGGCTTATTCGGGCGGTGCGCTGGTTGTTGACGGTCTCAAGCTCTTCGAGTTTTTGTTTTGACTGGTATTCCTGCTGGACGGAGGCGGCGATTTGTTTTTCGAGGAGGTTTATTTCGCCGGCGATGAGGGGCTGCTCTTCACTGACTCGCTTAATGCTTTCTTCGAGTGCGGCGAGTTTGGAGTTTATCTGGGTTTTTTCGGTATTCGCCTCGTAAACGGCGGTGCGGAGGTCTTTGCAAAGTTTTGCGAGGTGGTCGGCGGTGCGGAGGGCGTTGTCGATTTGGTCTTGGAGCGAGTTAATTTCGTCGGTGATGTTGGCAATGGTGTCCTGCAATTGGCGGAGCCGGCTTTTTCGGGAGATAAGGCCCGTGGCCCGGCCGAGGGGACCGAGTTTGATGAAGCCGTCGCCTGCGGCAAACTCGCCTTTGAGCGTGACGAACTTATAGTCGGGGCCGAGGTCGGCGGACAGTGGGCCGGCCATTTCTATGGAGTCAACGATGAGCGTTTTGCCCAGCAGCGCCCAGACGAGCGGGGCGTGCTTAGGCGGGTAGCTGACGAACTCGACGAGCCGGCCTTTGACGCCGGGCAGTGAGGAGAGGTCGGCGGTATCGACGAAGGGGCTGATTTTGTCGGCGCTTATAAAGTGGACCCTGCCATCGAGCGAGTCAATTGCGTGTTTGTCGGCGAGGAGTTTATCGGTGGAGGAAATGACGACGGCGTCGGTTCTGTCTTCGAGTGCGGCCTCAACGGCGGCGGCATAGTCGATGTGCGCCGTGACAACGTCGGCCAGGATTCCTTCGACGTAGTCGAACTGGGAGGAGTTTTCGAGTATTCGTTTTGCGCCCGCCTTGACGCCTTCGCGGCGGTTTTCCATATCTGTGAGGACGGCAAGCTCGCTGGCCAGTGCGCTTTTTGCCTCCTTGCTGTTGGCGAGCCGTTTTTTGTCTTCGTCGATTCGGCCTGCGCAGAGGTCGGACTCTTTGCGTTTTGCGTCGAGATTTTTTGTGAGGTCAGCCAGGACATTTTCAATGTCGTTGAGACGCGCCTCGCACTGGGCTTTTTCGGTGAGTAGTTTTTCAAGCTCGGCTCCCGCGACCTGGGCGCGGCCGGCGAGGCGGTCTTTCTGAGAGGAAAGATTGGTGCGATAGACCGATATGCTCTGAACCTCATTGTGAAGCTGGGCGGTGTGCCGGACAATATCGATGATGCCGGATTTTTCATCTTCAAGCTCGGCTTCGAGCGAGGCGGCCCGGACGTTAAGGTCGGCGATTGCCCGGCCGGTCAGCTCGACGTCGCGGCTGCACTGTTCGAGGGCCTTTTCGTTTTCCTGCTGTCGGGTCCGGTATTTTTCGAGGTCGGCCGTGAAGGTATTTTTCTGTTCAGCGAGTTTTTGCGCCCTGGCGACGGCGATGGTTTTTCTCTGTTCAAGCTCTTTTGTTCTGGCACGGAGGAACTCTATTCGCTGCAACTGCTGTTCGATTTTGCTCTGGACGGCGACGAGGGAGTTGTCGGTCTGGTTGATGTTGTTTTCGGTTTCGATAATCTGCCGGCCAATCTCACCAAGCAGCGCGTCGTGTTTTGCAACGTCGGCGGCAGCGACGGCGAATAGTTTTTCGGCCTCATCGAGGGCGGTTTTCTTCTGGGCGGTAGTTTTGTAGATTTTGTCGAACTCGGCCAGCGAGTAATTGACCTGAAGCTCTTTCAGCCGCTGGGTGTACTGGAGGTAGCTTCTTGCCTTTCCGGCGGCGAGCTTGACGCTTCGGAGGCGGCTTGCGACTTCGGATACGATGTCGGCAAGGCGGAGGAGGTTTTGTTCGGTGCGTTCGAGCTTGCGGAGGGCCTCTTCCTTGTGCGCCTTGTATTTACTGATGCCCGCCGCTTCCTCGAATATGATTCGCCGCTCGGTCGGAGAGGACATAAGGAGTCGTTCGACCTGTCCCTGCTCGATGATAGAGTAGGCCCTGACGCCGACGCCGGTATCCATAAACAGCTCACGGACGTCCCTGAGGCGGCAGAGTTTGTTATTTATTCTGTATTCACTTTCGCCGCTCCTGTATATTCGGCGGGTGATTTGGACTTCGTCGGTATCGATGGGCAGCCGGCCTGTTACGGAGCCATTGGTGTTGGAGATGAGCAAGCTGACTTCTGCACAGCCGGCGGGTTTTCTGCTGGAGCTGCCGCCGAATATGACGTCGGCCATACGGCCGCTGCGGAGACTTTTGGCGCTTTGCTCGCCGAAGACCCATTTGACGGCGTCGACGACGTTGCTTTTACCGCAGCCATTGGGGCCGACGATTCCCGTTATGGGTGTGGAGAAAGCGAACTCCGTTTTCTCTGCGAAGCTTTTGAACCCATCGAGAACAACTTTTTCAAGCCGCATTTATACACCTGTTAGAACTAAGCGAAGCCGAGGGGTAACAGAGGCCGGATATATCGCATTTAGGAGACATCCCTCCTGCTTCTGTAACCTGTCGCAGATGCAAGAACGCTCAAAGCCATATTGTCCGATAATTTCACAATTATTATCGCTGCGAACCGAGAAAAATGCAATGAAAAAAATTAACCGTTCTGATTTTACCTTTGGTTTCAACCTTTCAATCGCCCGTGATATTTAGTTTTAGTATTATCGGTCGATGAGGTGTTATTTCTTGATAGTTGGCAGGTTTTTTGGCTGGGGGCCTATGTGGAATTCGGCAGGGACAGCGCCGGAGTCGGCCATTTGTTTGAGTAGGCCGGCGAGCGTGGAATAGGAGACGCCGAGTCCCGGGCCACCCTGGTCGGAGGGGGTCAGGGGTTCCCGGCACAGCGTTTGGATGATGTCCGCGAGGTCAAGGGAGGATTTCAACTGGATGATGACGTCGGGATGCCTGGGGTGTTTGCGTATAATCGTGGCCATCTGCTCTCCTGCCGGTACATTAATAGTGACAGCGCGGTCGGGTGTCTCGATGAAGACGTCACTGCGGCAGTAGATGGGGGCGTCAAATAGTGCGACGCGCGGCTGGTCTCGGCGAGAGACGAAGATTGCGGGTTTTCCGGACTGGGTAATCTGGTCAAGGTAGAAGCTATTGGCTATCAGTTTCTGGGACGCGATGGGGTCTTTAAGGCGGACGAGGTTTTCATAGGCAGCCAGACGAACAGGAAAATCATCATCCCGCAGGAGGCCTCGAAGCAATGATGCAGCGTCCTCGGGGGCGGCGCCATTGGCGACGGTGCCAATGGCCTCTACGCGGTAGGAAGAGGATTTATCGGTGGCAATGTTCCAGAGGGCCTCCAGGCCCCGCTTATCACCGAGGTTGAGCATACAGCGTGCGGCACGGAGGCGGACTTCGGGGTCGGAAGAATTGAGAATCGCGGCGAGCTTGGGCAGGCAGACGTTGCCTATGGCTTCGAGAGCGAATTCGCTTGCGTTTTTGTTCTGGGAGCCGGCGAGTTTTTGGATATGGGTGATAATTCTTTTTTCGACAATCTCGGGCGTTTCTGCGAGGTATGTGGCTCTGACAAGCTGGATGAATCTGTCTTTTGCAGCGGTATATTTGGCGGGGACGTGTAATTCGACGCTGCCCGGGGCGAGGGCCACGGCGGTTTCGTAGCCGAAGCGTTCATTTATGCGATTTCGGATTTGGCTTGCGGCGCGGTAGTCGGGGCGGCGAAGTGCGAGATTGATTTTGTACTCTTCGAGGACGGTGCCGCCGCCAAGGACGTATCCGGTCCTGGGATTGGGTGCGTCCGGACCGACGGAATCAGTATAGACGGGACCTTCAGCGGTGGCGAGTGTATTGATAGTCATACCGAGCTGGTGTGCTTCGTAGAGGTCTGCGCCATAGAGCCAGCCGCCTTCGAGTGATGTGGTCTGGGTGCCCGGTAGAGCGGTGACCCTGATGTCGAATCGCTGGTTTTTGGAGGCGGCGGGGGGGACTATACCTTCGACAATAACTACGGCGGTATCGGGGCTGCTGATAAGTTTGTTGATGTTTACTTTGGTGCCGGAGAGGTGCTGAAGGATATATTTGTCGAGGTAGGTTCGAATCTGTGTGGGGCACTCAGCGGAGCCGGTGTCGTTCAGCCCCCCTACCAAAGCATAGCCCCTTACGGGTATTGCATTGGAGGCGAAGACCTCGGCTAACATTCCAATTGTATCGCCAAGTCCGTTGTTGTCGGCAGCCGGTCTGGCTTTGGGCGCTGACCTGTGCGGGCCTGCGCAGCCGAACGCAACCAACAGCAAAAGCAAAGTTACGCACAACAACATTTTCGGGCGGTTAAAGCTCATAACTAAGCATATCTCCTGTTATCTTAGCCCTCACACAATTTGCGACAGGCGGTGATGAATTCCTTCGTCCTGAGAAGGAATGTCTGAGCTTGTCTGTGGTCCGCGGAGGCAAACGAAGGGGAATCCGGCTCGGTTCGGGCATTAAAGGCCCGGCGAAAGTATTGATGAAGCTTTTTGTCGAGCAGGCCGGTTTTCACAAAGGCATCCTCAAACTTGGGGACAATCGCCTGTCGCGAACCCTTCTCAACTTCTCTTGCCAGCAGGACAGCAGTAGCGGCGTGGAACATTGCATAGTACGCACGTCCTATGACTCCTCTGTAAAAGCCCCCTGCCAACAGATGCTCCATTTCGCGCGAGGATTCGTCTGCTCTGCGAAGATACTTTTTGACATCCGGTTTCATAGCGCGATTCCTTTTGTTTTGGCCGCGGCCCCGCCCCGCGCGGGGCTCGCCGAAGTCCGAACACTCAAATACCATTGTCTGTATCATAAATCCCCACGGCCCAAACTCAAGAGAAAAGATTACATTAAACAGCGAACGTCCAGCCCTCCTGCGGCGGACAAGCAGGAAGGGCAGGATGACGCCGACGAAAGAGGCAAGCAAGAAGAGGAAGGAGGACACACAATAGAACCGGCACCCATCAATGCGAGAGGATACTTGGCGGATACGCTTTATGTGGTTGGTCGGCGTCACAGGATATATGATGCGTGGGGACCAGTGAGTGTGCAGTTCAAGACGTTTGAAGCCCGGAGCGAGTTAATTGGCGGGCTGAGCGGCCCAGTCGAAGGTTTCAAAGGATTTTTTGTCTTCGGTAACGGTCAGCTCGCCGAGGGCGGTGTAGTCCTGGGCGAGCCAGCCGCGGACGTAGATGTAGCCGTTGATGTTGCGACTTTGACCTGTTGACAGTTGTGTTTCGACCAAGGTGAATGCGCCTGCCGTTATGAAGTAGAGCTTGGAGGGGTCTTGGGCACCATCTCTGATGAAGGGCTTGGATGGGTCTATATTTCCATCGAAGCTTGCAGCCATAATGAGGCAATGGGCGTCGTCGGGTTTTGTATATTTGCCGTTCCAGACGCCTTTAACGGTACCGTCGGGATATATAAGGAGATTGACGGTGCCGCGCGGACTGCCGTCCTGTTCGGCCTGTGCTTTGTAGCGGAGGGCACAGGTCAGTTGGGGCTGGTCGGCGGAGGGTTTGGCGTCGGAGGTTTTGCCGGGCGACAGGATACGGGCCTGCTCGTTCCAGGGCAGGGACGGGTCGGAGTTGCTAAACGAAAAAGACGGGCCGAGCAGTATGAGGGCGGCCACAATCGCGGCGAAGAAAGTAAAGAACCTGAGCCAGATGGGATATATAGAATGTCTGTCCTGCGAGTCAATTAAGGCCACGATTCGCCTCCTCGATTATTGCACGTTTGCGACCCATTACAAAGCGGGTTGAGAGAAATCAGAAAACCCACCTATGTATTATCGCCCGTTTAGGGGTTTGACTTAACACTGGGGCAAGGGATTAGGACCTTGAAAAAGCAAGAGAGGCCCTCGACCAGCTTATTATCACTTGTCAGCCGCAGCCGGTCAGCAAGGTAACAATCAAACTACTGCCTCTCTTGCGTTGTCTCCGAGGTTGTTTTCTTACCCAAGTGTTCCTCAAGGTGTTTTATCCGCTGCTCAAGATATTCAACATATTTATCCGTTCCAAAATGAATCGGCTCACGAATTCTCATCTCCATATTAATACGAGCAGTCAAAGATTCGGAATAGACATATGCTTCATATCTTGTGGGAAGAGTTGATTTACTTAGGATTGGGTATGGAGCATAGAACTCAGGTTCCTTTCTTTTGAATCCTGGCTTGCAACTATCAGGAATACCACCTGTTGATTTTCCAAAATCAAATACAGGGGTCTCAAGTCCGTGGCACCTCTCCAATTCTGTAAGAGCCGCGTCTAATCGTTCAGCAAGCCACCGATTTCGTATAGTTATATCAATTGCCTCCTGATCAAGTTTCTTAAAACTATCGACCAGATCTTTGCTAACTTTTTCAGATGAAGGTTGTGCAGACTTGTTTTTGCATCCTGCAATACTAAAAATAATAAGTGTCGAAAGCATTATTGTCGCGAGCTTCATAATTTTATCCTCACTAATTAAGTCTAATTGATGTATGGATATCTAAACCAAACAAATTGCAGATCGATTATGCCATAATATCAAAAGTTGCTATCGAGCTTGCCCGCCCGTGATGGATTATTACTCTGTAGACAGGGTGTTTGCATCCTTTGACCCAGCAATGTGTTTTTCGGTATGCGGCTTTCCCACTAATAATTCTTTCGTCAGGCCGAGTTCGTCGAAGTACGCTTTGAGCCGCTCCGATTTTATATAATCATCATAGACAGCGTTCTCGTCAATGCCGATTTCTTTCCAATAATCCTTATCCAAAGTCATAAATACAATCCTGCCGACAGAATTGTCCAATTTCATAGGGAAATACTTTTCCCTTTCCTCGGCCTCTTTGAGCGCAATTTCGTATGCATCCATTATCTTTACGAGCCAAGCACGACCCTCCAATATTTTCTTTGGTTCAAGCTCAGTGACGGAAGGAATCGATTTTCCCTCCTCTTTTTTGGACTTGACCCCGAATTTAAGCAGCCGTCCGGCTTTATATAAACTTGCGAGGCCTGTTATTCCATTTGGATCTTTGAAATCTTTCTCAAACAGAAGTTTTCCCGTCAGTTTTTTATCGCCGAATAGCGCCAATGGAGGAGAAAAACTGATGGGATATAGTAAAATAGCCACGGTCTGCTCTTTTGACGGAAGGTCATATTGATACACTTTATATCCATAGCCCCAATTCCATAGTTGTTTACGTAATTCGTAAGATGTCCAATCAAATCCATAAACCGCATCATCCTCGACTTCGACGGGAACGATAAATTTATGTTTATCTGTGATGATACTCATTCTTCCTAGCCATACAATTGATATATTGCAGGCTCTCTTTGAGGCGCTAATCAATTGCAATGTTTGCTTTATTTTCTCCGGTTCAATAATTTCCCAGCCCCAATTGTCCGGCGAATTCCCGTCGTATTCACCAACACTCCGAAAAGCAATTTTCTGCACGTTTTCGTTGTTGAGATACTTCCATGCACTTTTTATTCTTTGATATTCAATCCAATCCCCAGATGAAGGATGGAATCGACAATAATATTTTATTGTAGCATACGTATCCTGCCCGGATTGCAACAATTCCACTAATTTGTCGGGTTTATAACGGAGTAAACCAAGGAGTACACAAACGATACAAAAGACAATAAAGAATATAGTACTAAGAGTTACAATTATTATCTTGGTTGATTTCTTTATTTTAATCATGTTGCATTCTCCTATTCTACCCTTACTGCCGACATTAGCCCCATGCCGTACACCCTGAGATTATCGAGAGGTTCTGTTTCTTCGGCCTCTGTGATAGCATACAGCAATGCGCTATACAGATCTTCTCCATCTCTTAGCTCATTCCACTCATCAACAGAGAATTTATTAATCGGAGTTGTATATCCCTTCTCGACCCATCCCCACCAGCCCTGGTAGAATTGGTCATATTCCCCATTCATTCCCAGCGCCCAACTCATATCGGATTCGGGGCCAGCGGGCATTCCCTCAACGCCTTCCGGACTCTCGACCAACCTGTTATCGCTAGTCAGCCGCAGATGGCCCGTCCAGCAGCAATCAAAGTGAACAAATTTAGGCCGGCCGGAGGAAAATCCCAACCTGCAAATGCTATTTGTCGTTTGCTCATAAGTGCTGGGTAATTCTTCACACCAGGGAGGCGCCGACCCGGGCACAAAATCAGAGCGTTTTGCCGACACAGCATAGCCATCGCGTAGCTCTATCGTAGTTCTGAATATTCCGCCAAATTCCTCCAAATTATAGCCGCCGTGACTTGCATAATATATGTAGTCGATATTACGATTTGCAGCGAACCAGGCGAGATTTTTATAACTTGCGCTTAACCATTTCAGTTCATAATAAGGTACTCCACGGGCTTCAAAAGCACCTTCAACAGCTTTTGTGACGTTACCGTTGGCGAAGTAGGTTATCCAGAAGTCCGGAAGAATAATTAATGCCCGGATATTTGTTGGTATCTTTTTAGGATTGAACATCAGCGCAAGCGGTTTTGTAATTGCCATTCCGCCGCCAGACAGTGGTTCAAAAACGATGAAGTCAAGGTCATCACGAGAAGTAATCGCAGAAGGTATAAAACCGTTCAGGTTCTGCGCCGGATAGCTCTGCGACCATACGAGGTTGCTATCCTCATCGTAGACCTTCACAGTGATATTTCCAGAACCGGGGTAGTAACCGCAGAAACGATATGGCTCGTTGGAATCATAAGCCCCAATAAAGGGGCAGTAATTAAACGAGCAGGTAAAGGATTTCTCTGTTATGTTAGAGCATATTATCTTGTCCGCAGAACTTAAGCTGATTGCCTTTAATTGGTGCGTTCCACTACCCAAAGCCGAAATGTCGAGGTCAAATGTTTGGCCGTCCTGGAAGAAGAGTATTTCGCCCATACATTGGCCATCAAGAAGCAGGAAAACTCGCAGTGTGTCTGGTGTAAAACCACTCAGGCCGACCTCAACATATCCATCGTTTGAATCTCCGTAAATCTGAATCTGTATGTTGGGATCCGCGAGTTTGAGCCACT
>CAYUIL010000009.1:0-25039 GCA_964444715.1 uncultured Pirellulales bacterium
CCGCAAGCGGCGTGCACAAAAGAAGCGACGAGAGATACTGGCTGCTGGACGCCGCGATTGAAGTCCTGCCGCCTATTATTCGGCCCGTTACGGCGACAGGGGCTGAACCATTGTTTTTTATGCTGACGCATTTCGCACCCAAATCCTCCAGTGCTTGCATCAGAGGCCCGACGGGTCTCGACTGAATTTGCTCATCTCCTGTAAAAGTGGTGGTCTTTCCGGCCGGCGCCAGCCCCGCAGAGCCCATCGCCACACGAAGCGTGGTGCCGGAATTCCCGACATCCACCGTCTCCCTGGGTGCATAAACAAGCCCCGCTGTGCCAGTAACCTTCCAGCACTTGTTGTCCGACGTATCTATCCTGGCGCCTAAGGCGCGGTAACTGCTAACTGTTGACAATGTATCGCCGGAACTGAGCGGACTGCGGATGAAACTGGTGCCTTCAGCCAGCGAGGCGATTGCAACGGCGCGAATCGTGTGCGATTTGGATGCGGGTATGGTAACAGCCCCCTTCAGCCGGGATTTTCTTACGATTAACTGCATAGCGGGCGATATTTTAACCGACGGCTTACGGTTTGTCCTGTAAAAAAGAAGACCCGCCAGCCGGCTTGAAACCGGGCTGACGGGTCAATTTTACGCTTGTGTTTTTAGTTCCAGACCGTGATGCCCGGCACTTCCTTGCCCTCGGCGTCAACCACACGCAGCATAAACTGGAACTCGCCCCAGTCCTGGGTAACCTTGAGCAGGATGAGGTTCTTGCCTTTATTGAGCTTGACCTTGTGGGTTTCCTGGTCCATTTCCATCGGGCGGTAAACGTTCTGCTCGCTGACCAGCTTGTGATTAACCCACAGCTTGTATCCGTCATCGGAGCCGATGCGTAGTTCCACTTCCCTGTCGGCGTCGGAATCGAGCCAGCAGGCACAGTAGCACAGGATATCTTCCTGCTGTGGCTCCAGCTTGAGATGCTCAATGGAGAAGAAGTCGATTTCGGGAGCGGCCGATTGATACTGCTGCCATTTCACAGCTGTGCCATCGTCACTTTTGATTTCCATACCGTTCGCCGGGACGTGGTTAAGCTCGCCGCCGTAGTTTTTCAGATAATCGATGTTGAAGCCGTTGTTGTCGGGTCGCTCGCCGGGGTTGGGAAATGATCCCACAATCAGCCAGTTGCTAATGAAACCCGGCTCGTCCATCCAGTTGGTGACGAACTTGTGCGGGCCAGGCGTCAGACCTTTCTCGGCAGCGGCCTCCTTTGGTTTTTCGACCGCTGGCTTCGCCTCCTCGCTGGCTGCCTTTGGCTTTTCAGCCGCTGGCTTCGCCTGCTCCGTGGCCGCCTTTGGCTTCTCAGCGGCTGGTTTCGCCTGTTCGCCGGTTGCCTTGGCCTCGGGCTTCACCTTTTCGGCGGTCGCCTGACCTTCGCAACCCGCTATAATGGCGCACAGGGCTGTCAGGCACAATACACACATCAGAGTGCGGACTTGATTTTCGCTCATAATTCAACTCCTTTCTGGAAATCCTAAACTACAATAACCTCTCATCAATGATTACCTGACCAGCAAGTTAACAATCGTAAGCAATTCCTGCAAGGGTTTTTCCTGGTGCGAACAAGTTTTTCGTGCCGAAAGCCCCCTGCCCTATTTTGAGAAACCAGCCCCGCCTGGCGCTGGGCGGGGCCTTTTATGATTCCACGTTCAAACCATCTGCAACTGCCGTTGGGCGTTGAGGATGGCGGCGGCGTCGCTCAGCACTAATTGCTTGACCACCCCGGCCGGAACAAGAGATATACCCATATTGAAGACCTTTTCCTCTACCATTGACGCGATGGTCCTGGCGGTCTGGCGGGGCAGGCCGTATTTGACAACCAGGTCCTCAACTATTCTGGATTTTTCCCATTTGCTTCTGACGCGAGCTGCGCCGGCGTTGCGGAGCAGTTCGGTATCCGCCGGTTTGCCGGTCCGGCCATTGACAACCTCCACGCGGCAGCGTTTGAGCTTTCGCTCAAAATGATGTTCGCTGAGGACGGCTGCGGCCTCCTCGTAGCCGGTGCCGGCAAGAACGGCCTGGATTATCGAGAATATCTCGCTGCTGCTGACGCCCCCGGGGCTCTTTGTGTGATAAAGAAAAAATGTTACGGCCTCGGCAAGCTCCTCGGCAACCCCGATTCTGTCGGGGTCGCCCTGGTCCGCGGCGCCTAACGCATTAGCTATGGCGCCAACGACCTTGGTATGAATATACTTTTCCCTGCTGCCATCCATCTTGATGACATTTATCCGCCGTTCCTTTGGCGGATTCAACTGCAGCTTCCCGGCCTTCATCTCTGCCTCCCTGCAAAAAAGCCCGATGGGTCGCTTTCGGCTGTTACTGGAAGAGCTTGGGCTGACCTCCGTAATCGGACTGTGCTATAACCTGACTTACCTCCTCAATTAGTTCGCCGGCGTCCTTAAAATCACGATACACACTGGCAAAACGAATATACGCCACTTTATCGGCGTCTCGCAGATGCCTTATAACACTTTCGCCGACAAAGGCACTGGTTACCTCCTTGTCGAAATTTCGAAATACGTCCTCTTCCACCTTGTCGGCAATCTGCCGAATCTGCTCGATGGAAACGGGCCTTTTGTAGCAGGCCTTCTGCAGTCCCGCTACAACTTTTTCCCTGTCGTAAGGGACGCGAGAGTTGTCCTTCTTTATCACATACATCTTGAAACTCTCGCCTGTCTTTTCGTATGTGGTGAAACGCTTTTTGCACACCAGGCACTGGCGCCTGCGCCTGATTACGCGCCCGCCGTCGCTCGAACGCGAATCAATTACCTTATCCCGATCTTCTTTGCAGAAAGGACACCTCACGGCCTAAGCCCACCTCGCTTTCAACAAATCCGCCTTTCGTTTGGCGGATAAATCGGGACACCCGTCCAAAACAATTCACAGCCACAGACATACTCACCAGAGCCAGGACAATTGTAAAAGCCCTGCGCAAGATCTGTCAAACAAAATCTGCCTCGAACTTTACAGGCAAATTTGTCTTTGATGTTACGGCTGAGTTGTGTTTTTTAATCTCGGCTGGCGGTTCAAGTCAGCATTGCTGCGGCTATCCTGGCGACCTCGCCGCCGGCTTTTTTGTCCGTTAACGGCTGCACAATCGCCAGCAGGTCCGAGTTGATTTGACTCAGCCGGGTCTTGTCCTCAAACAAACTTTGGACAGTTTCGACGATTGGCTCGGTTGAGCCGAAATACGGCATAAATTCCGGCACAAGCTCGCGGCCTGCGAGGATGTTGACCAAAGACAGGTACTTGGTGGTAACCAGCCAGCGACCGGCCAAGTGCCACAACATCGGATTGGTTTTATACATAATTACCATCGGGCAGCCGGCGGAGGCCACTTGCAAAGTAGCGCTGCCGCTTGCGACAAGAGCAAAGTCGCTGCTGCGAGCCGTCTGATACACGGCGTCAATCGCGTAACTTGTCCTGAAACCCATCAGCCGGGTCGAATCCAGCGCCCCTCTTGTCGCCTCGTCCACGGCCACCGTCGTAAATGTCAGATTCGGGTATCTTTTCCGCAGGATAACGGCTATCTGCTGCATCGGTCGCCACAGTGTGCCTACCTCTGCCGGCCTGGAGCCGGGTATAATTGCAATCCTGGCACTTGCAGGGTTGAAACTGCTGTAATCACGCCTGGCCCTTTTCAGTTCAGAAGATGTAAGCTCATCGAGCAGGGGATTGCCCACAAACTCAGCAGGCACACCCCGATTCGTGAACCAATCCTGCTCGAACGGCAGAATACAGCACAGCTTGTCGCAGTATTTTCGCAGCTTGCCGATTCGCCAAGGCGCCCAGGCCCAAAGCTGCGGCGCCACGTAAAAAAGCGTTTTTATACCTAACTTTTTGGCGTGCTTTGCAACGTGGAAATTGAAGGCGGGCGAATCGCAGACGATGACAAGCCCCACCTTGTTGGTCGCCAGGAATTTCGTTATCTGTCTTATCAGCCGGTAATAGTAAGAAACGTGCGCAAAGGCGTTATACGTCATTACGGCCCGGCCGACGGTGCTTTCCGGCTCATTGATGAGTGTGCAGCCGGCCGAAGCCATCCTCGGGCCGCCCAGACCCACAAACTCGACATCTCGCTTCCTTTGCCGCAGCGCATTTATAAGCCCGGCGCAGTGGGCGTCGGCGCTTGGTTCGACGGCGCTTAGGAAAATCACTTGTTTTCCATCCTGTCCGGACATAACCGCTTATGGCGCCTGCCCGCCTCGACTCGCCTCAGCGAGAACGGGCCCGCTGAAAACGTCAAATTGTGCCCCGAACTGGCGCAGGTAAAAAAGAGAATAAGCCCTTTTGAAGACAAAAAGAGGCAATAGTATCACCGTCCCGACATAGGGCACCAACAAAAGCAAACTCGCGCAGCAACAGCAAAGCCCAAACAGACAGATGGTCGCAATGATAAAGACGATGACCAGCGATATCACAATTTGAAAGAGTATATAAAGCACCATTCTCGCCTTGTTGGAGCCGAGCAGGGCGAGGAATTCTCGCCAGCCGGCCAGACAGCCCGCGGTGCGCAGGAACATAATCGGCACGACAAAATCGGTGGTGAATTTGGCAACCACGGCGACCACTACCGCTATGGCGACGGCAACAAAGATGGCGACCAGCAGGCCCGACGCCGCCGCCGCAACCAGATTCGCTACGCTCATCGTCGCAAAAGCTAATATGCCAAGCGCCACAGGCAGCCCCACAACTACCATACCTATAAGCCACACGACGATACGAAACAGGAAAAGCGAATTGGCGTGCCGAGCGAACTTTTCCCACGGGATTACGACTTCGGACTTGTTGCCTGCGATACAGTGGACAAACATAAACCGGCCCCTGCTGCTAAGCCAGCAAAAAACCAGACCTATTATTATGAATATAGGGATGATTATTGCCGCCCCGATAATTATCCACGGCAGATATGTAAGTATCTCGCCTTTGATTGCAGACAGGTTTTGCGTGTGGTTATGGTCGGAGAAGTTGAAATTTAAACCGCCTGGGCCGCCGCCCTGTCCCAGGTACGCCAGCCAGGCGCAAAAACCGACTGCCAGCCACTTTGCGAGGTCGAATGGCTTGAATAACATCAATCGAACTTGCTCAATAGCCGGCCCAATCGGGTCGATTACGCTTACGTGTTGCGGACGAACAGAGTCCATAATTGTTCTCCCTTACACCCGGTCAGGGGCTTGTTTGGGATTGTCCGTGTTTACGTTTTGGCCGACTGCTTTAGCTGCCGAAGTTCCCTTCGCACGGGCCAGTCACCCAAAGCCAGCACAAACGGCATAATTATGTTGGCAATCGGCACCAGCATAAACAACCCCCACGCCCAGCAATACCCGGCCTTGTGAAAAACCATACAGTAAATCCAGGTTTTTATAGTGGCCACGATGAATAGGATTATCAACAATGCCAAGGCCGCAACAAACAACACGCAAACCGGTGCCGCGCCGTAATCGCATACACTCGCGTAGTTCATATTCCGTCCTTTCACTCGACCCCAAAAACGCTCGTTGTTCCACTGCAGAGTTTACCCTTTGCAGTATCGTTTGAAAAGGGCAAACTTTCTTGGACTGGCTGCTCGCGGTTTGAAAAAATCCGTGCAAGCCGTGCAATCAGCGGTTAAAACAATAGCTGTGAGTGACACGCAGATACAAACACCGCCTAAGGGCCTGATGATACTAGCGCTTGTGGGGCCGTCGTTTATCTGGTGCGCCGAATACATCGGCTCAGGCGAAGTCGTGCTGGCCACGCGAACAGGCGCGGTGCTCGGCTCGGGTATCCTCTGGGCGATTATCGTCGGCATATTCCTGAAATACTGGATTGGAATGAGCGGTGCCCGCTACACCGTCTGCACCGGCGAGGGGATGATTGATATGTTCGACCGAATCCCCGGCCCGCGTCACTGGGTCGTCTGGGGCGTCCTCGTCATCCAGTTTTTCGCCGCCATTATCGCCATTGCCGCCCTTGCCAACGCAGCCGGAATCTTCTTTGCCGGCTTAATGGGTTTTACGACAGACAATTTTACAGACAAGCAGGTGCGAATGGCGCAAATCATCTGTGGCTGGTTCGTCTCCATCTTCGCCGCGACCGTCGTCTGGTCCGGGGTGTTTCAAGTCCTCAAAATGGTGATGAGCATACTCATCTTTATCATCGTCCTCGGCACCGCCTATGTGGCCGTCCGCGTGTTTCCGGGCGCAGCCGACTTTTTGCAGTCGCTCACCCCTAATGTCCCGCCCGTTCCCGACTGGGCGATTGCCAAAGGCGCCGCCGGCAACGCCTGGAAGGAAATACTGCCTCTCATCGGCTGGGGCGCGGGCGGCTTCGCCTCTCAGGTCTGGTACACATACTGGGTCCTCGGCGCCGGCTACGGCGCTGCCAAAGGCCGAGGCGACGGAAAACCCGCCGACCTTGATATGCTCAAAACTATGACCAGTGATACCGCGCAGAAGATAAAGGGCTGGTGCCGCGTCCTCTACGCCGACGCCACTTTAGCTATGCTCATCGGCATTACCGTAACCGGCTCATTCCTCATCGCCGGCGCAGGCGTCCTGCGACCCCGGCAACTGGCCCCCGACGGCGCAGACGTCGCTATTACACTGTCGCAAATCTTCGGCGCCAACTGGGGCAAGCTCGGCGCAATCCTATTTCTCCTCGCCGGCTCCGCGGCGCTGGTCTCAACCCAGGTCGGCCAGTTAGCCGGCTGGCCTCGCCTCTTAGCCGACTCCGTTAGAATCTGCATTCCCTCCGTCGCCAAAAGATTCCCCTGGAAAACCCAATACAGGTTCTTTCTCGTCCTGTTTTTCTTCACCAGTATGGTCATCATTTATACCATCGGCTACCAACCAGTCCTGCTCATCAAAGTCGGCGCCATTTGTGACGGCCTGCTCCTGACGCCTTTGCAGGCCGTCTGTGTCGCAATCGGCTTATTCTTCGTTATGCCCAAAGTCCTCTCTCCCGATGCCGCCCGTATTTTGAAACCAAATTGGATTTTCCTTCTCGGCCTCGCCGCCGCTTTTCTTGTCTTCGCCTACTTCTGCATCTTCCAAATCCCCGCCCTCCTCTTCGCTAAATAACCAGCGATTGAAGACAGAACCTTGGTTTTAATACGCCATATAAATGCGCAGAAAAAGGGCGCTGCGAAATAGCGCCCTGATAAGTCTCGCGGATACTGGATTCCTGCTTTCACAGGAATGACGGCTTATCGCCGTCAGAAGCCGTAGACGGGTTTTAGTTCGGCTTCCGTGGGAAGGTGGTCATAGACCTCGCCGCGAGGGCCGGTGTAGTTGTTGCCGGACCTTGTCAGCTTGACCGGCGTGACGGAGCCGTTGGAGTTAGTGATGTTGACGGTAACGGCCCCGGCTACCTGTTGAGTCGGCTGGATTGTTGGAGTCCCCTGCTGCTGTTTATCCTTCTCATTGCCGATGATGTAGCCGGTGCCTCCACCAACCGCACCGCCGATGAGAGCGCCCTGCGTGGCGTGGCCGGACTGATGCCCGATTATTGCCCCTGCGCCGGCCCCAAGCGCTCCGCCGAGCAGGGCGTCGCTCTGGGCCTCGCTTTCACAGCCGACACTGAACGCCAGGACTACTGAGCACGCAATCACCAACGGTATCGAAACCACGTATCTTCCCATTTTCATATCTCCATCAAAACCAGACGACGTTTGCATTTTACTACTACACAAAACTACTTTGGGTTCAGCCGCCCCAATATATATTATCGGCCAAGTCCGGACAATCGCTATAGCCGGTAACAGCGCACCCCCTTGCAAGCGGCTTTTTAATAGGTTAAGATAATCACGTGCATTTTTAGGCGTTGAACTCAGATGAGCGCAAAAATCAGCCCAAAACTCATAGTTTCCGGTGCTGCGGGGCGAATGGGCAGGCGCATTGTCGCCCTGGCTGCGGAGGATGGCCATTTTCATATTGCCGGCGCGGTGGAAAAACCCGGCCATCCCGATATTGGCAAAGACGCCGGAACAGTGAAGATAACCGGCGATTTTGCCGGAAAGGCCGACGTCGTAATTGACTTTTCTCTGCCTGAAGCCGCCGACAGAACGCTCGATTATTGTGTCAAAAATAACGCAGGTCTTGTTCTGGGCACGACGGGTTTGAGCGA
The DNA here is from genome assembly GCA_964444715.1 of uncultured Pirellulales bacterium. Taxonomy (GTDB): domain Bacteria; phylum Planctomycetota; class Phycisphaerae; order Sedimentisphaerales; family Anaerobacaceae; genus Fen-1362. Next base: position 8,147 of record CAYUIL010000009.1, read on the forward strand.
AGGCCAGCGAAGGAAAATCGAAACTGCATCTTCGGAAATCCCAATCGTCTGTGCGACCAATATGAGCGTCGGAATGAATACCCTGTTTGCACTTATCGGCAAAGTGGCCTCGATGCTGGGCGACGATTACGATATCGAGATTGTCGAGCAGCACCATCGCTTCAAAAAAGACGCCCCCAGCGGCTCGGCCCTTACGTTGGCGGAGAATATCTGCAAGGCGACTGGTAAGAAATTCCCCGATTGCCTTATATACGGCAGGCCCGCCTCGCCGCAAAGCGGCGGGCGAGGTCTCGCTGAAGGCGGACACGGCAAAGATGCCCAGCGAGACAAAGGCCAAATCGGCATCCACGCCATCAGGGCAGGCGATATCGTGGGGATTCATTCGGTGATTTTCTCCACCTTGGGCGAGACGGTAACTCTTAACCACACCGCCCACAGCAGGGACACCTTTGCCCGCGGCGCCCTTCGAGCTGCCAAATGGCTAATCGATAAAAAACCCGGCCTTTATTCAATGGCCGACGTCTTGGGACTGAAATGACCACAGGAAAGGAAGTGAGATTATGAATACGGTTTTTGCGTTGATAGCGTTAGTTGGTGGGGTGGCTGTATCGCTTGTCGGCTGGCAGGTTGTGGCCCTTGATAAGTTTGTCAGCCCGGGCGAGGCGCAGTCCTGGCACGAAAAATACGACAAGATAGTCAAGGTTCTCGGGCCGGTAGCGGTGGTTGCTGGGCTGTTGCTTCTTTTGTTTTAAAAATTTTACAATCGAAACTCATTCACCGCCGAGCACGCTGAGACCGCAGAGAAAAAAGAGAATAAACTCCGCGTGCTCTGCGTTCTCTGCGGTAAAAAGTAACCGTTATGTCCCCGATTTCCATCAGTGTCAAAAACGTCAGCAAGAATTTTGGCAAGGTCTGTGCCGTGCGAGATTTGAGCTTCGAGGTCCAGGCCGACTCCTGCTTCGGCTTTTTGGGGCCTAACGGCGCCGGCAAAACTACGATATTGAAGATGCTCTATGGCAAATGCACCCTCGATAATGCAAATGGAGCATCGGTTGACGTCTTCGGCTACAGTCCGGCAAAAGACGAGCTTGCAATCAAATATCTTTCCGGCGTCGTCCCGCAGGATAACAACCTCGACGATGAGCTTGACGTTATCAGTAACCTGATGGTCTATTCCCGGTTTTACGCCCTGCCTCGCAAAACCGCTAAAAGCCGGATTGATTATCTGCTCGGATTTATGGAGCTGTCGGACAAACGCACCGCCAAAATCAAGGAGCTTTACGGCGGGATGCAGCGACGCCTCGTAATTGCAAGGGCGCTGATGAATATCCCCAAACTCCTGATACTCGACGAGCCGACCACCGGCCTCGACCCACAGGTGCGACACCTGATATGGGACAAGCTCCGCCAGCTCAAAAGGCACGGAACTACGATTCTTCTTACCACCCACTATATGGAGGAGGCCTTCGCCCTGTGCGATACGGTTCTGATTATGGATAAAGGTGTTGGCGTAATGCGTGGAGCGCCAGCCGAATTGCTCGAACAAAACGTCGAGAAGCACGTCCTCGAAATTACGGGTAGCGGCTCTTTCGACGCGATAACCGACAGTGCCGTTTCGCAAACCGTGCGGGTGGACCGCAGCCGGGAGACGATTCGGCTTTATAGCGATGACGCCCAGCGATTGAAGCAGTTGGCAGGCCAGCTTGAGGGGGCACATTACTATTTAAGGCAGACCAATCTCGAAGACGTGTTTTTGAAGGCCACGGGCAGGGCGCTCAATGAACGACAGTAAGACATATCCCTGTCCGCCACTCGTTGGGCGGATTTATCCGCCACTTGGCAGCCGCCTCTTCAGCGTCTGGTTCCGGCATATGCGCGTCTATACCAAGAATATCTTCAGCAACGGCCTGCCGCCGTTTCTGGAGCCGCTGCTGTTTTTGGCCGGCATTGGCCTCGGCCTCGGCAAATACATAACCGAATCTATGGAAGGGCTCGCCTATATCGAGTTTCTCGGCACGGGTCTGCTTGTGACAACCGCGATGTTTACCGCCACCTTTGAGTGCACCTTTGGCACCTTCATTCGGCTCGAATTCGAAAAGGTCTATGACGGAATGTTAGCCGCGCCCATTACGGCCAACAACCTGATTATCGGCGAAATGCTCTGGGCCGGAACGAAGGGATTGTTTTTCTCATTTGCGGTCCTGTGCATACTGGCGCTGTTCGGCATCGTGTCTTTACCGAAGTGTTTGCTTGCTCCGCTTGTGGGCTTTGTCACAGGGCTGATGTTCTCGACGCTGGCGCTTTTGGTTACGTCTTTTGTCAGGACGATTAACCACTTCAACTTTTATTTCACCGGCCTTATATCGCCTATGTTCTTCTTTTCAGGCGTGGTCTTTCCGATTTCGAATCTCCCCACCTTCATTCGCCCTGTCGCCGAGATTGTCCCCCTGACTCACTCGGTTCGCCTCGTCCGCGCCGTCTGCACCCATCAATATCCTCCGCATCTGCTGCTTGACCTGCTTTACATCATTGCCTTTATCCTCATCATTGGCTTTTTCGCCGTCAAACGCCTCAAAAAACGCCTGGTCTTTTAATACGCCGATTGTAGAATTTTGCCGACGGCCGCGTTGCCGTTCCAATTTTATCGGAGAAAGGTATGAGCGCCCGTATACGAGTTGTCGCGGTTATGTTGATGTGTGTGTTACCGATGGCGAGCGAGACCAGGTCAGAGGAAATAAATCAAAATCCGACAGGCCGGTGGGAAAGCGTTGATTTTGTCAGGGACGTTAATGACTTCCAGCCGGGTAAAAAGAGCTGGCAGAAAGAACTTTTCCTCAAAGATATTGAATTCCGAAACGGCGGTGCGACCTCAACCACCTTTCGGTGGGAAAACGGCTGGTTGTTGCACGAGGACGGCAAAACAAAGGCCCAATACTACATCAAGCAGATGGGCGACTCGACATATCTGTTCCTGCCGTGGCTCAGCGGTGATGTCGCTATCCGCGGACAAAAACCCTCGTATTATGTCCTCAAGAAAGTTCCCGATGACACACAACCTCCGGGAAAAGAACAAGTTGCCGCACGTAGTTCCCGAGGGGCTCTCCGGCCCATCGAAACCGTCGATTCTGTCAAAGAATTCGACGATGTTCGTGACAAGGACCTCAGCAGATTAAGCCCGGCGGCAATTGTCGCTGTCATCGCTACGCTCGATTTCAACAGAGATACCATTTGGCCCGACCAGAATCTGCCGCCCGCCAAACGCCCTGATAAACTGCTCGAAGAAGCAATGAATCCGGGCCTGGGTATCCGAGCACTTCACCGCCGGGGTATCACAGGCAAAGGCGTCAACGTCGCCATAATCGACCAGCCACTCTATCGGGACCACCCCGAATTTGCTGGCAAAATTGTCGAATACTTCGACACCGGCTGTGGGTCACAAAGTAGTATGCACGGCCCGGCCGTAGCCAGCTTGCTTGTCGGGATCAATTGCGGCACAGCGCCCGACGCAAAAGTGTTTTATGCAGCCGCGCCATCCTGGCTGAAGGACTCCGCCTACTATGCCAAGGCGCTCGATTGGATTATCGAACAGAACGCCAAACTCCCCCCTTCGAAAAAGATTCGCGTCGTCTCCGTCTCAGCGGCTCCGTCAGGTGATGGCTCGCCCTTTGATAAGAATCAGCAAATGTGGGACAACACCTGCTCCCGTGCCAAAGCCGAAGGCATCCTTGTCCTCGACTGCACTAATCATCGCGGCATAATCGGCCCCTGCATCCTCGATTCAACTTACCGTGAAGACCCTACGCAATGTTCACCGGGCAACCGACCGGCTGCCCAGTTCAGTCCCAGACAGGACCGTGTTCACGCACCAACCGCTCCTCGAACAACCGCAGAACAATATCAAAAGGACCGATTCACATATCAATACAACGGCCAAGGGGGGCTGAGCTGGGCAATACCCTACGTTGCAGGTGTGTTGGCTATGGGCTGGCAGGTAAATCCGAAACTTGGTCCGGAGCAGATGAAAGAGATACTTTTCAATTCCGCGGCAAAAGGACAAAACGGCGCAAAAATAATTAATCCTCAGCGATTTATCGCTATGGTCAGAATGGCAAAACCCGATACCGCCGGCCGCACTACTGAACTAAAGCGGCAAAGACGCTCAGTGCGTTAAACATTGAGTGGATTAAAATCGGCCGAAACAGAGATCCGCTTTTCTCATAGCTGTAACCGAGGCACACCGACAGTGCGAACAAGGCAGGCCAGTGCTCCGGATTCTCGTGGAACATTACAAAGATAAGTGAAGCAAAAATTATAGCGGGCCACGGCCTGACGATAAACGACCGCAGCGACGTCTGAAGCATCCCTCGAAAAAATATCTCCTCGGCTAACGGCACAATCAGAATCATCGTAACGATAATCAATGCCCTCACCTGCCATTGCGGATACGCCATTATTTCTTTTAGCTCTTCGTGCCGGGGCATTTCAAACTCGCCGCCCGTGGCGAGCTTTCCGATAAGCGTCGTCAGGATAATCACAGCCAGCACCACCGGCATAGTCGCAAGCAGATTGAGAAACCCCGCGCCCAAATCGCGGACGATTGTCCTCGGATTCAGCCCGAACCCCTTGAGCCGGCGGGCAAAGCTCGACCTCGCTATAATCATACTTGCTGCAACTGCCGGGGCGACGCCGATGCAGAGTATCACGTTGTCGGCCAATGCACTTTGCCAGTCGGACAGGCCGGCAAGCATCTTTTCCCTTATGAAATCCAGCCCCAGGACCACCCCAAACCACATAAGAAGTGGGATTATGGCCAAATGAAGCGGCATATCGTTCCGGCGAGGCGGCGAGTCGACCAGCGCCTTTGTGCCCAAAGACGTCTTTAGCAGCCAGACCGCCAGCACTAACACGCCGCCAATACAAACGATTAAATCGACAATGCTTGCCTGGCTGGCCAGCTCTGCGACTGCTTTTGTCAGTTGTGAGATATCCACAATGGTCACTGCCTCTCCGCCTTAGGCGGACAAGTCTTGAAAAAAACGCCGGTCTATATTACCATACACGAACTCGATTTTGCTTTTCAAGGAAAATAGATATGGACGTATTTCGAATCGAAGGACCGGTTCGGCTTTCGGGCACGGTAACCGTGAACGGGTCAAAGAACGCCTCCCTGCCTATTATGGCCGCGGCGGTTCTGGCACCCGGCAAATCTGTATTGAAGGGTGCACCACGCCTTTCCGATATATCGGTCTTTTCGCAGTTGCTCACCGACATCGGCTGCAAGGTCGCCAGGGAAGCGAATGGGAATATCTCCATCGACTCCACGGCCATAGGCAAACCCGTGGGCGAATACGACATCGTCCGCAAGATGCGAGCCGGGATTTGCATCCTCGGGCCGCTGCTGGCTCGCTGCGGAAAGGCCCAGGTTTCGATGCCCGGCGGCTGCGCAATTGGCTATCGTCCCGTCGATATCCATCTCCGCGGACTGCGCGAGTTAGGCGCCGAAATAAATCTCGAAAACGGCTACATCGTGGCCGACGCCGCCCGCGGTCTCCAAGGCAACGAGATATTCCTCGGCGGGCCTTTCGGCTCAACCGTCCTCGGCACGGCAAATGTGATGATGGCCGCGACGCTGGCAAAAGGCACAACCGTCATCGAATCCGCCGCCTGCGAGCCGGAAGTCGCCGACCTTGCCAACTGCCTTAATAAGATGGGCGCTAAAATAACCGGCATCGGCTCGCCCCGCTTAGTCATCGAAGGCGTCAAGCAGCTTCGGCCATTCGAATATCAGGTAATCCCCGACCGCATCGAGGCCGGGACGTTTATGGTCGCCGCCGCCATCACAAAGGGCTGTCTCCACATAAACAACTGCCGGCTGCAGGACCTGATGGCCGTTGTTGACAAGCTTCGCCACATCGGCGTTACCGTCGAGGCCGAAAAGTCCGGCCCGCTTCGCCGAGAGGCGAGCGAGGCGGGCTGTATCGTCACCTGCTCAGGTCGGGTTCGCTCGACCGATATTACCACCCAGCCCTATCCGGGTTTCCCAACCGACCTGCAGGCCCAGTTTATGGCGCTATTGGCCCTGGCCGACGGGAACAGCATTATCATCGAAAAGATATTCCCCGACAGGTTTATGCACGTTGCCGAGCTGAGCAGAATGGCTGCGGACCTGCGAAAGGAAGGTTCGGCGGTGATTGTCTCGGGTGTTGACAAGCTGATAGCTGCGCCCGTTATGGCATCCGACCTGCGGGCTTCTGCCGCCCTTGTCCTGGCCGGCCTTGCGGCCCAGGGAACTACAATCATCAACAGGGTATATCACATCGACCGCGGCTACGAGAAAATCGAAGAACGCCTTAATCCCGTCGGCGCCAAAATCACCCGCGAAAGCGCTTGAAAATGAGAAAGATTCTCGCCATCGTCGGCAGCCCGCGCAAAAATGGCAATACTGACATACTCGTTGGTAAAGTCGCTGATGGTGCTATGGCAAAAGGGGCTGTGGTTGAAACTATTTTTCTGCGCGACCTCGATATAAAAGAGTGCGACGGCTGCCACGTTTGCTGGAAGGCCAAACCGTGCAGCAAACACGACGATATGCTCGGTCTCTACCCGAAAATAATCGAAAGCGACGCGATTGTATTTGGCACGCCCGTTTACTGGTATGGGCCAACCGCACTGATGAAGGCGTTTATCGACCGGTTCGTGTTCTTCAACTGCCCCGAAACAAGAGTAAAAATCAAAGGCAAAAAGGCCATAATAGCAGTGCCGTTTGAGGAGGAAAACCCCGATACCGCCCGTCTGGTCGTGGAGTTCTTTGAAAATTGTCTGCGCTATCTGGAAATGAATCTTGTCGGCGCCATTATCGTGGGCGGAGTAGGCGAAAAGGGAGACGTTCTTAAAAAACCTGACCGGCTGAACGAGGCCTATGAACTGGGTAAACGGCTGGCCGGCGAGACAAGATAAGGAGGTAGTAGCATTATGAAATGGTCAGTTGGCGCCGGCAGGATATTCGGAATCAAGCTGCGCATTCACCTCACTTTCTTTCTCTTGCTGCTGTTCGTTTTCGCAACGGTGCTGAGCGAGCGGGGTTTTAAGGCGGCGGCGCTTTCGGCCCTTTTTATATGCGCGATATTCGTTTGCGTCATAATTCACGAAATCGGCCACAGCTTGATAGCCCGGCGGTTCGGCAAGGAAACCAGAAGCATCACACTGCTCCCCATAGGCGGTATGGCCACGATTGAGGAGATACCAAGAAAGCCCGGTCAGGAGATAGCGATATCACTGGTTGGCCCGCTGATTAATCTCGTCATAGCAGGCCTTCTGTATGCTCTGGTCGGCTGGCGAGTCGGCGTCGCCATCCCCAGTCTGTATCTCGAATCCGGCGGGGCGTTCGTCGCCGGACTAATCGGCGTAAACATAATGCTGGCCGTATTCAACCTTATCCCCGCCTTTCCAATGGACGGCGGCAGGGTCCTTCGCGGAATACTGGCAATGAGAATGAATTACGTCCGCGCCACGACGTGGGCGGCGTCCATCGGGCAGGCAATAGCGACTTTCTTCATATTCTACGGTGTTTTCTACAACTTTTGGCTGGCGCTGATAGGAATTTTCCTCTATCTGGGGGCGGGCTCCGAAAAACAGCAGGTTGTTCTGCAGTCGCTGCTTGCGGAAGTGCCCGCCGGCGAGGCGATGACCACCGAATACATCAGCTTGCGCCCGGCTGATTTGTTAGTCAACGCACTTGAGCATTTCCACCACGGCAGTCAGCAGGATTTCCCCGTCATCGGCGACAACGGCATCGAAGGAGTGCTGACGCGGGACCGCATACTGGCGAGCATCCATACCAAAGGGCTGAATGTGCCGGTCTCGGAGGTGATGGACAAAAACTTCAGCTCGGTAAGCCCAAAAATGGGGCTTGATGAAGTTTATAAGAAGCTCCTGGCCGGCGGAAAAACCGCTGTGGTGGTGATGGATGCCGGTGAGCTTAAAGGAATGATATGTCTCGACGGCATCAGCAGATATTTTATGGTTAAAGCCGCCCTGAAAGGGATTGATGCGAAACTTTCGTGGCCAACGTAAGAAACGCTTCGGGGCTATAATCGGGCAAAAAGTCCTGCCGACACTGCGGTCGGGCTTGCCTTGTCTTGATTTGTGGCTACAATTGTGTATAAGTGAATCACGGCTCTTCGGAAAAAGGAATGCATTGCCGAACAGCGGATTGCTGGTTGTCGTATAACTCGCTATGGAATCGAAAAACGCAGGGAGCCGATAATTTAGGAGAGCACATTATGAGAAGACGGGTGTTATGGGGCGTTGGTGCGCTGATTCTGCTCTTCGTTGTTGACGGCGTTTGGGCTCAGAAACAAGGGCAGGAACCGAACCTGCAGGCCGAGCCGAATGGGCGGGCCGCTGAGGTCAACCAACAACGGCTGGAACAGTTGCGCCAGCAGGCCAGAGAGCGAATGCGTCAACGGGCTCTGCAACGCCGCAGCGGTGAGGCCGGGCTCAGACGGACATTGGACGCGAATGCGCCGGCGGGCGCAAAAGGCAGGGATGAGCTGGTTGATAAGACAATTGCCGGCAGCGCTCAGCGTCAGCAGCAATTGGCGGCGGTTGAGCAGCAGATAGTAGGCGAAGAGAATAAGCACCGCGACCGCACAGCCCGGCTAAACAGAATCCGTGAGCTGGCCCAGCAACAGAACAATGCCGACATCATTGCCCGCGTCGATAAGCTCGTCGGGAAAGAAAAGCAGCGCTACGGTGCAAAGATGCAGAGGGTAAGGCGCAGGAAAGAGATGGTGATTGAGTTTTCGCAAAGAGATGCACCGGCTCAGGGCGGCGCTGACGCAAACAAGGATAGTAATCAACCCCCAGCCAACGAACCAGTCGAAAACAAGTAAGCTGCGACTGATAAATTGCAGCATGATTAGTATAAGTGACACTTTGCGGAGGTAACAGGATGTTGCGAAAGTTAATCGCCGTTGTTGTCATTGCGGTAGTGGCCGTCGCGGGGTTTGGCTGCAAAAAAACTCCAGCCAAAGCACCCGCCAAAAGTGCCCCACAAAAAACGGAAGTCAAAAGTCAGGCCGAATACGACGCGAAGGCAAAAAAGGAAATCACATCCGAAAATATGCGGGCCGAGCTTGATAAGATTGAAAAAGAAATCCAGCAGGAAAGCGCCGGAGGATTCTAAAGGCGCGCCGGCTGTTATTACGTCGTATTTTACGCGAGGCAGCGGACGGATTTATGATTCACCTGACCGATGACCTGGTTATCAGCGACGACGATGTTGTTTACAGGTTCTCCCGCAGCACCGGCCCCGGCGGCCAAAACGTCAACAAGCTCAATACACGCGTCACGCTCTTGCTCAATGTCCCCGGCTGTCGCGGGCTGACGGATGAACAAAAAAAACGACTGCTGACCCGGCTTTCAGGGCGGATTTCAAAGGATGGGTTTTTGACGGTCGTCTCGCAGCGGCACAGGACCCAGAGCGCCAATCGTCGCTCGGCACTACGCCGGCTCGCCGAGCTGCTTGAAGCCGCCCTCAAAGATAAACCCGTAAGAAAGCAAACCGCCGTCCCCCACGCCGAAAAGCAGAAACGCCTCCGGCGCAAACGCCGCCGCAGCGAGCTTAAACAGCTGAGAAAACCGGTGCCCCCCAACCAGGTCGGCGATTGACGTTTACCCTGTCAGCTCCACGTCGATGGGTGTTTCCGGCACAGGCCGGGTGGTGCCGACAAGTTCCGCGCCGAGCAGAAACGCCTGTTCCATTGCTCCCGCGTTGTCGGCTATTTTGCCCGCCTCATCGACGTTGTTGATAAACAGATTGGCGAAATAACCCATATCAAGGGCGTCTAAGTAATACTTCATAATCAGCCGGACACTCTCGAACATCTTTGCGCCCTTTGTCCCGCCGACCGCTATCACCATAGCCAGCCGACGTCTCCCTTGCATCAGGTCAATTGGCTGCTTTAATATGTATTTGCGCGCCCACAAACACTGGCAGCGGTCGATGAGTATCTTCGCCTGCGCGCAGACGCTCATAAAAAATATCGGCGTTGCAAAAACAAGCCGGTCCGCCTGCAGCATCTTGGCCAGAACCATTTGAAAGTCGTCCTGAATCGGGCACTCGCCCGTTGCATAGCAGTTGCCGCATTCCGTGCACGGCGCCATATTCAGCTTGCACAGACGCAGGTATTCCGCCTCGGCGCCGACGGAGCTGGCGCCGGCCAGCACCTGACGCAAAAGCAGGTCGCTGTTGCTTTCCTCCCTTGGGCTGCTTGATATTCCGAGCACTTTCACGCTTATGCTAAGTCCTAATCCGGCTATTGACTCAGGAACGGCTACCTGCGTCTCTTTGTCTCTCTTAGCGCGTTTTCATAGGCGGCATTGATGGAATTCAGTATCTCCTCAACTTCCTCAATGTCAACGTGCAGGTCAGGATACTTTTGTGCCAGCTTTTTGAACTCTTCAAAGTCGCTTCTGGCCCCCCGCAGAATCCCCAGAAATTTGGGCGCGGGCTGGGGGTATCTCGACTGTTTGGCCTTCAGGTCAAGGGATTTTCTAATCTCATTCACCCTTCTCTTTACTATGTCCCACTCCCTCTTGGCGCTGGCTATTGCTTTGTCGATGACAACGTTTGCGTCGCCGACCTCCAGTTGCCGCAAAAGCTCCTCCCGTGAGTTTACCAGCCCGTCTGCGATTGTGCAGCCGACGGCCTCTTCGGCTGTCAGGGTCACCAGCGACCCGGATTTGTTCCACGTGCGGACAACCTGCTGCTCGGGCCTTTTGTTTACCGGCTCGATGAACGCTCGCTTGCCCGACTGGTTTACTTCAATGACCTCGATGCTGCTGTCAACCATTGCCCTTGCCAAAAGTCCCGGTCGCTTGTTCTGCTGCGCCAGTGATGCAAGATAGGCCCGCCAGACGGAACTGTACTTTTCGCCGATTATCTCCCTGTAACTTCTTTCTTTGCCCCGGCCTCCCGCCTCGACTTTTGAGAGAGTTACCAGTGTGGCCGCCCCTATAACCGTGTTATTCGCCATGTAAATCTTGTTACAGGCCAGCGCAACCGCGGCGCCGGCCGATATGGCCCCGCCGTATTGACCGCCCTTTATGAACGCTATTACGTCGCAGGTCGCTGTCTGCGTAATCGCCGCGCACATCCGCTGGGCCAGGTCGGTTCGTCCGCCGGGCGTGTCAATCTCCACTATTATCAGCAAAGGCCCCTCGTCCGAAGCGGCCGCTATTGCCTGCTCGAAGGCCGCCGTCTCTATCTCGAACATTATCATATCATCGACGGGCACAACCACCACCTTGTTATTTCTCCCCTGTCTGTCCCGCGTGATTTCCCACTCCCCCGGATTCAGATTGAGGGCCCCCTTTTCCTGCGTATAAACGCTTATTTGCCCCCCTTCCGGCTGACTGGCCTGCGGCGAGCTCGGTCGAGCCGTAAAATATCCGTGAAGCACTTCTTTGCTCTGACGACTGGTAAACGTGTCGCAATAGCAAACGTCTGCAAAAACAAGCAGATACATCAATATCGCAATGAATATCGCCTTCGGCTCTTTCATAATCACAACCGTCCGTATTTTGCCTGTGTATGATGATTATACCATATACAAAGGGGACAAGCCAATACCCATCCTCCCATAGCAGCGCCTCAAACCGATACCTCAAAATCGGCTCGACAATTTGTCAATATGACAAAAACGGCAACTTGACATTCGACGGCACATACAGGTATTACTATGATGTCGAAAACCGCCTGACAGAGGTCAATGATGCCGGAGACCAGCGAGTGGCCACATATAAATACGATTTCGCGGGCAGAAAAGTGGCGAGAATCGTCGGCACAACAACTACAACTTACCTTTACGATGGTGACCAGGTGATAGTGGAATATGAAAATGGCTCGTGGAAACGCAGATACTACTATGGGCCGGGCACTTGTCCGCCATCCGTTTGGCGGATCGATGAGCCGCTCCTTATGAATGACGGAAGCAACGACTATTATTACTCACAGGACCATTTGTATAGCTCCGCTGGCTTGCTGGATTCATCGGGAGGCGTTGTGGAACGTTACGAATACGATGCTTATGGCCAGCCATATGTTTTAGACGCTAATTTCGCTGATGACGCTGATGGTTTGAGCGATTATAACAATCCTTATATGTTTACAGGCAGAGAGGTCGATTTCTTAGACAACGGCAACCTAAAACTGCAATACAACCGTAATCGCTATTACGACTATTACACAGGTAGATGGTTAACGCAAGACTCGTTCGGATTTAAATATGGTTACGAGGGAGAAAATCTATATGAGTTCATGGAAGGTAATCCTTGTGCTTATAAAGATGAAAGCATAAATTTACACTGGATTTTAGATATAGATAGATTGCTTTCTATAAAAGGAAAAACTGACTGTACAACTATTAATGAGAAACCTACTGGAGGGGTATATACGAAGAACTGGGATTATAGTCAGTGCACGAGGCCATGTACTCAACGACATGAAGATGTTCATGTAAAACAGCTTAAACCGATATGTCAAAAATACCTTGAATGCTGGGAAGAAGCTAAAGACAGGAAAGAAAGAGACAAATGTACGTCTGTCAAGATACAATGGGTAATTGATAATCGAGATAGGTGTGAGTGTGAAGCATGGGAAGAGTCCGCTAAATGCGCTGAAGATAGGAGAAAGGAAAGGAAATGTTGTTCAGGTAAAGGGAAAAAAGACTTGGAAGAATACGAAAAACAGATAGAAAAAGCAAAGAAGCGACATAAGTGCAACTAATTTTTCATTGATCGCTAATCAAGATGTTACAATATTTTGCTTTTTAGAGGTATATAAAACAGTTTTTAAACTATAGAAATATGAACGATGAAAGGGGTTAGAAGATTATGATTAGTTATTCAATACGATGTTTTGTTGTAATGCATGTTTTTATGATCCTATTCCAACCTACTTGTAGTGGTAAGTTCCCTAGCATTGATGATAAATTAGAATATCTTTTTAGTGGACAGGAAATCAATCCGGATGTTTTCCGAACTTTCTTGTCGTTGTATGACAGGCCACTTGTAAAGAATAAGGATGTTGAGTATCAAATAAAAAGAATCATACGTCTGCATGACAAGAAGGTTGAGTTCTTGCCTGTAGAATACTTTAATGACTGTGGAAAGCAGTATGCCTCCGTATATTACTCTGAAAAGCAGAATTGGGGACGGAGCAAACATCTTCTTTATAATTTTACTAAAGTCAATGATGACTGGAAAATAATGATATATGAACCTCGAGTTTTCATAAGCAACCCAGGAAGAGAGGTGAACGGCCTTGTTCTCGAGCTGAATTCCGACAAAAAGAAATACTCACTTGGTCAAAAAAAAGATATTGTGTTAAAAATAATATTAAGGAACAGAAGCAAATCGAATATAAAAATCATAGATGACAGATGGGAGTTGGGGGAAAATATATTTCTGAAAATAATAAGAGTGTCTGATTGTGTAGAGTACTCACCAATTCCAAATATAGGATTTATTGACTATGCAGACGATGCCTGTTTTCGTGTATTAAAACCCAATAAATATGTAAAAAAAACTTTGAATGAAGACGAGATTGTCTACATGCCAAAAATTCCATGGCGCCTTGAAGCGCATCACTATTATCTTTGTTATGTTGTCTATACACAGCATTTAGGAGTATCAAGAGGCATAGAGGTTGCCGACGATGAATGGAAAGGCAGACTTACATCCAACCCAATTTTATTGGAGATAACTCCATAGACATTAAGGGAATAATGGGGACAGCTACCGTTTTTCTTAATGCCTTCGGCGCCCCAGGCCGCGTTAGCGCCGTGAATAATCCTCACATTTTCACAGGCCGGGAATATGACCCTTACCCAGGCCTGTATCGTTACCGTGCCAAAGACCACTTGCCGAAGCCCTGCGAACGTGAACAATTTGGGCGAATTGATGAATAAGCACAGAATGCTTGAAAAAAACCGCCCTTGTGGTAAAAGAGTTAAAACCTCAATTTCTTGGAGCACCGGGGTTTTTCTCGGGATTTCGATATGGCGGTTCAGTTTATACTTGGCAGGAGCGGCACGGGTAAGACACACCATTGCGTCCACGCAATTGTGGATGCATTGCTCCAACCCGACGGCTCGCCTCTATTGCTTTTAGTTCCTGAGCAGGCAACATATCAGGCACAGCGCGCTATTCTCGGCGACCCAAGGATAACCGGCTACAACCGCCTGCACGTCCTGTCCTTCGACCGCCTGGTCTATCTTGTCCTCGGCAAAAACGCCGCCCGACCCGCTATTTCGCGTCTTGGTCGGGCAATGGTTATCCAGAGAATACTCCGCGATTGCGCCCCCAAACTCAGCATATTCGCCGGCTCCGCCAAACTCCCTGGCCTGGGCAAACGCTTGTCCGATACGATTGCCCAGCTCCAGCAATACGCAAACGGCCCCGACGATATCAAAGACCTCGTCCGCAAGCTGATAAAACAGCAAGGCGACAGTTTGACGTCTGCGAAATTCACCGATATAGGAGTTGTCTTCGAGGAGTATCTGAAGTTCATCGAGGGCAGGTTTCTCGACCCGGATATTCAATTGGCCGCCGCCTGCAAAGCCGTCGCGGGTGCCGATTTTGTGCGGGGGGCAAAACTATGGGTCGATGGCTTCGCCGGCTTCACCGCCGGCGAGCTCGCCCTGCTGACCGAGTTGCTCAAAGTAGTCAAAGATGCCCAAATCGCCCTTTGCCTTGACCCGACCACGACAAACCTGACCAATCCCGACAAGACCCAAATCGACCTCACTGATTTATTCGGCCCCACCGTCCAGACATACGCCGAGCTTGTTGAGCGGATAAAAAAGTGCAAACTTAAACTTGCCAAACCTCTGATTCTTGATAAGCCGCACCGCTTTTCGCAAGCCCCTGAACTTGGCCACGTGGAGCGTGCCATTTTTACATCTAAGCCGACTAAGATGCCTCACAACGGCAAAATCCGTATTGTCTGTGCCCCCAATGCCCGTGCCGAGGTGCAGTTCGTCGCCGGCCAAATAACCAAATTGGTCCGAAACGCCGGCTGTCGATACCGCGACATCGCCGTTATCGCATCCGATATCGACCAATACGAAAACTACATCAAGGCCTGTTTCGATGACTACCGAATCCCCGTCTTCATAGATAAGCGCAGACCCCTGAACCAGCACCCTGTAATCGAGATGATTTGTTCCGCCCTTGCCGCCGTAACAAACGACCTCCCCGCCAACGAGATATTCGCGTATCTCAAGACCGACATCCTCGGCCTCCAGCGAGGCGACGTTGACCTCCTCGAAAATTATTGTCTCGCCTTCGGCATCACCGCCTCCGACTGGCTAAGCGACAAGCCCTGGCGATACGCAGCCGACAGTGCGGAAGAATTCGATGAGCAGCAGGTCAACCGGATTCGCCAAAAGGCAATCTCGCCCCTGCTTGAGCTTAACAGACAACTTACTGATACCGCTGATTCCCGGAAACTGTTGTCCGCGGAGCAGTTCACAAAAATCATCTTCGATTTTCTCGAAACGACGGAAGTTCGTAAACGCTTGTCTCTTTGGGTTGAGCAGGCCCTTCAGCAGGCGGACTTCACCGCTGCCTCCGCAGGACGCCTATCGGCGGACGAGCATCGCCAGCTTTACGACCGGCTCATCGACGTCTTCGACGAATTAGTCGAGGCCTTCGCCGGCTCACCTCTGGCCTGCGAAGATTATCTTGCGATTATCCGTTCTGCCTTTTCCCAGATGACGCTGGCCTTCATACCTCCCAATCTCGACCAAGTCCTCGTCGGCTCGATTGAACGCAGCCGGCATCCTGATTTGAAGGCCGTCTTCCTTATCGGCACAACCGAAAGGCAATTCCCCGCCCCCGTCGTTTTCGACAGCATCTTGAGCGAAGAAGACCGCCTCGCCGCCCAGGCCTCAGGCCTTGACCTGCCCCCAGGCGTCCGTCAGGAGCTTGCCAACCGACCTTATCTGGCCTATATCGCCTTCACAAGACCATCTGAATTTTTATGTATCACCTACCCCGCCGTTGACCAGAAATCAAATGCAGTCGTCCACTCGCCTTTCGTTGATAATCTGTTCCTGTTGTTTGACGACCTCAAAGAGGAATCGGTTGCAGCATCAATGCCGGCAGTCGAAGATGTTTGCAATACCTTTGAGCTTGAGGATGTCCTTTGCTGCGGTTCAACCGATGAGCAGTTAGGAGGACTTTTGCGTGACATACTCAACGATGACCAGCTCGGCGAAATTGGCTCAAGGGTGGCACGCGCAATCGATTATGAAAATAAAGCAATGCTGGATGACCCGGTTGTCCGGCAGCTTTTCGGTCAACAGTTAAGCAGTTCCGCGTCCCGCCTGAGCACCTTTGCCGCCTGCCCTTACAGGCACTTCGCAAGATACGTCCTCGACCTGAGAAAACGCGATGAATTCAAGCTCGAACCCCTCGACCTCGGCGACTTCTATCACCGCGTCCTCGATGGGTTCCTCAAACGGGCCGTTGCCGAAAAAATTCGTTTCGAAACCGTCCAGCCCAACACCCTGACTAAAATTATCAACGATGTGATTGAAAACCTGTGCCGCCAGGACGCCTTTATCTCAAAATTCAGGGCGCACAGCCCGCACAACGCCTTTGTAATCAATAACGCCGTGGAATACTTGAGGGATTGCGTCCTCGACGTATCACAAATGATTTGCGCCGGCAGCTTCCGACCGGTCCTGTCTGAGATTTCATTCGGAAAAGCCGCAGGTGATTCAATCGGTGAATTAACGCTAACGCTTGCTGATGGCCGACGGATTTTCTTGAATGGCCGAATTGACCGCCTCGATGTCGCACAGATTGACGGCCGAAAGGTCG
>CAYUIL010000010.1:0-24215 GCA_964444715.1 uncultured Pirellulales bacterium
CAGGCGTAGCGATGAAGGCCCTCGGACAGGTTGAGGATGCACAGAAGCACATCAATCAGGCAATCGAGGGGTATAAGCGTCACCTTCAGAAGGACCCCAACGCGGGCGATATCCTGTCGAATCTCGGTATGGCGATTGCGGAGACCGGCAGTTTTGTGGAAGCGGCCGGGTACTTCAGGCGAGCAATAAAAATAGACCCTTCGAATTTACAATACAGGTTTATGCTCGCAGAGGTGCTAATCGCACAAAGGGATTACGCCGGCGCGCAAGCCGCAGTCACCGAAGCGATGGACTATATGAAGCAGTCGGGAAACAAGGAGGCGGTATTCGGACTCCAGCGGCTTTTAGGCCGGGTCACATACGAAGGGTCGCAATCCGGCCGATAGCACCAATTCAACCCGAACCAGCCGGTGCGCCGGGAGTTGAAACCCAACAGCACCCAGCCGATTCTGCCTTCACAACCGGCAGGAAAACCAGGAAAGTAGTCATTAAAGAATCGACTTGCCGGTGTAAAACCGATGCCCTATACTGCGCCTAATGCAAGACAGAGTCGCAATAAACAAGTCCAAAAGTGGTTTGTCCCCGTCCGCCTTGACACCGGGTGCAACTGTGTTTCTCGCAAGCGTTTGTGTTATGACGCTCGAACTTGTGGCGGGGCGAGTGGCTGCGAGGCAGTTTGGGGCGTCACTGTACACCTGGACATCCGTAATAGGGGTAACTTTAGCGGGCCTGACAATCGGCAACTATCTTGGCGGTCGGCTGGCGGACATTTTCTCATCACGGCAAACCATCGGCTGGCTGTTCGGCGCCTGCTCGGCGAGTTGTGTTGCGGCCATCGCCCTTAACAATCTGCTCGGCGAGTGGACGCTTTTATGGCGCCTCGGTCTGGCGGCACGAGTGCTGGGACATATAGTGGCCGTATTTTTCATTCCATCAATGCTGATGGGTGCGGTCATCCCCGTGGCAGTTAAGACGGCCCTGGAGCTCAATCAGCCCCAAGGCCGCACCGTGGGGCGGATGTATGCGCTTGGTGCGGCAGGAAGCATATTAGGGACATTTCTGGCGGGCTTCTGGCTCATCGCAGCCATCGGGACGGTGAACACACTGTGGCTGGTTGCAGGGGTAATGTTGCTGGGGGCTTTTGTTTACCTGCCGAGGTCGGTGGCGATGCGCTTATCCGCCGTCCTCGTCGCATTTCTAATAATTGTCGGGACGGCGCCCGCGGTATGGGCCGAACGTCTTGGCTCGGTGATATTGCTCAGGCAAATGCGCACGCCGGATTTGCTGTATGATACCGAGAGCCAATACGGCTATATAGCGGTCCGACAATTGAGCAAACAGCCCGACGAACGGCAGTTCTCACAGGACAATGTGAAGAATCACAGCAGATTGAGAATGGGTAATATACGAGACCTTCTGCTTTTCTACTCACAGGTGTACAGTGCGGTGACTCACAGAGTGGCAGGGGAGAAAGAAACTCTTAGTGTGTTGTCGATAGGAGGCGGAGGATACGTTTTCCCGCGATACGTTCAGGATGTCTGGCCCGGAAGCCGCATGGACGTGGCTGAAATCGACCCTGCAGTAACAAAGGCGGCGACGCGAGCATTTGGGCTGGCCGCAGATACGCCAATCCGTACGATTAATCTCGATGGCCGCAACTATGTGGACGAATTGTTAGAAAAAAGGCGTCGCGGTGAACAGATACCACAGTATGATTTCGTGTATATGGACGCATTCAACGATATGTCTGTGCCCTTCCAGTTGGTGACGCGGCAGTTTAATGAAAAGATTTTCGCCATACTGGCGGCGGACGGTGTGTATGCTGTGAACCTGATAGATATGTTCGACAGCGGCAAGTTTCTCGCTGGCTTCGTCGGCACCGCCAGACAGACATTCCCGTATGTTTATGTGATAAGAAAGCCGTCGCGTAACGATTTGCCGGTCAATTTTATAGTGATAGCCGGCAAAAAACCGGTCAATCTTGAAAACCTCAACACAGAAGAACCGTTGGCAAATACGCCGTTTTGGGTCTTCGACGACAACGATTTGGCGGCGCTTAGGGAAAAAACCGGTTGGACTATCTTCGACGATGATTACGCCCCCGTCGAGAATTTTATGGCTCCTGTTGTGTACCAAGCATCGGCAGCAGCAATGGCGGAGAAATACATCGAGCAGGCAGATAAGCTGAATACGGCGGGGAGATGGGAAGAGGCCATCAGCAAATACCGTCAGGCGATTCGCACTTGTCAGGCCTCGTCGGCGAAGGCAAATTATTTAATCGGGCAGATTTTAGCCGACCACGGCAAGCTAATGGACGCTGCTGCTGCGCTGAGCTCGGCGTTGGCGCAGGCCGAACTGGAAGAGAGCAAGGCCGCCTTGCCGAGGCTTCATTACACTCTCGGGGTGGTCTTGAGAAAACTCGGCGACGCTGAAGGGGCATCGAAGCACTTTGCCAGTGCGATAGAGCAATTGCGGGCGGAGCTGGCCAACAACGGCGGTTCTGCTGAGACGTTTTCGCATCTCGGCCAAGTCGAGGCGGCCAGCGGCGATATGGAGGAAGCGACGCTGTGCTTCGAGCAGGCCCTAAAGCGGGACCCGGATAATATCACACACCATTTAGCGTTGGCGAAGGCGCTTGCCACCGAGGGACAATATGAAGAGGCGATGCGGCGATTGTACGAAGGCATACAGTATATGCTCGATAAAGGCCGAAAAGACAATGCTGAACAGCTTAAAGAAATAATGCACCGGCTGGAAACAGAAAATAAAAAATAGAAAATGCGTTATGCCTGACACTCGAAGCCACAGGGGGCAGCATCCGATGGACGCGAAATTGTTCGCGGCGGAAAAAATCCCTGAGCTGCGCCGGGCGGTCGCCGACTATTCGCTTTTGTTGACCCGGGGTTACGCGGAAAAAAGCTCACTAAAGCTGGTGGGGGACCGATTTGCATTTACCGAAAGGCAGCGATTAGCGGTGATGCGTTGCGCCTGCTCGGATGAGCAGCGAGCCGGCCGGAAAAGCCGACAGTTAGACATCGGCAGTATCGCCGGAGGAGGCATTGCGATTGACGGGTATAATATTCTGATAACCATCGAGGCGGCGATGAGCGGGGGGATGATTTTCACGGGGCGTGACGGATGCTGCCGGGATTTAGCGAGCATTCACGGGACTTATCGCAA
This sequence comes from uncultured Pirellulales bacterium, assembly GCA_964444715.1. GTDB lineage: Bacteria > Planctomycetota > Phycisphaerae > Sedimentisphaerales > Anaerobacaceae > Fen-1362. The sequence continues at coordinate 3,181 of CAYUIL010000010.1, forward strand.
AGTTACCGAGACAATACCAGCCGTGGAGCTTATCGGCGGGTTTCTGCAAGAAATCGGCGCAGCTCAAACATTATGGCTGTTGGACAGTCCCGTATCAAACAGCGGCAGATTGAAAACGCTCATTCGCGAGATTGCGGAAAAAAACGGCTGGAAGTGGCAAATCGAGCTTGTCATCAGCCCTGATGCCGTCCTTATAAAGACCGATGTAATTGTCGCCAGCAGCGACGGCGTTATCCTTGACGGCTGCGGCAAATGGGTCAATCTTACAGCCGAAATCATAAAGGCCAAAATACCCGCCGCGAAGATAATTGACCTGTCAATCGTTCCGTAAGTGGCTGCCGCCAAAGGAATTACAGCAATTTTCAAGTTTTTCCATTTTTACTGCCGCGTTTTGGGCTGCTGCGCATTTATAATTGCGATGATAGCCAAACATTTACAAATCAATTTAGAGAGTAGAATGATGGGCGTGAGCGAAGTGAGCGGGTTCAATTTTGAGCCGGACCTGATGACGCAGGCCAAAAGCGACCCCGGGGTCTTCTCAAGGTTATATTTTCGTCACTATGACGCGATATTCAGGTATTGCGCGCATCGGCTCTTTGACAGAACCACAGCAGAAGACATCACATCGGAGGTTTTCCTTAGTATGGTGGAGAACTTCCAGACATTCGACGGCAACGAGAGGCAATTCCGCAACTGGCTTTACAGGATTGCGACTAACGCCGTAAACGAACATTTGAGAAAGACCATTCGCCGAAGCGCGATTTTGGCCTGGGTCAGGCAGTGGTCCAGCAGTGATAAAACCGACGAAGAGCCACATCCTGATGAATCACAACGCAACACGGCTATCATCAAAAAGGCAATTCTCACGCTCAAGCCACAGTTGCAAGCTATCGTCACAATGCGTTTTTTTGAGAACCTGAAATTAGAGGAAATAGCCGAGGTGGTCGGCACAAGCGCCGGAACGGTCCGCAGCCAGTTGTCGCGGGCCTTGGTGAAGCTGCGGAAGCACATTTCTTCGGCCCAAATTAACGGGCAGGAGGTGACAGTATGAATCACGATGAAAAACAATTTGAAGAACTACTCAAAAAAGTAACGTTCGACGACAAGCCCGATTATCGTCACCGCGACAAGCTGGAGCAGGAACTGCTGGCTGCCTTTGCACGACGCCAATGGCAACAAGAACAATCCCAACACATCGGGATTTGGAGAGCGATTATGCAGAGCAGAATAACGAAATTGGCGGCGGTGGCTGCAGTAATTACAGTCGTGTGGATAGCGAGTGTGACTATGTTCCACCGTGACGTAGTCAAGCCGATGTCATCGCTGGAGTTTCTGGCAAAGGCGCAGGCCGCAGAGCAGGCACTTTTCACCGGAGACCGAATCGTGCACATCCTGAGCGAAATCACAATATACGGCAGCCGCTACAATCCAAAGACAAACGAAATAATTGAGAAACTCAGCGACCCGAAAATGACGGGTGAGGAAATGCTGAAACTCAACCGCGAATTAGTCAGCTCCTGGATGATAAGCTGGCTTCCGATGGGTTCACTGTCGGCCGACGGCCAGCAGCGGCTTACGGAAATCAGGCTGTCGAGGAACGCGAACCAGCCCTACACAATTCTTGACAACGCCTGGTATGAGCCGCAAACGGGACGTTTCGTCCGCACGATGGAGATGAATGACAAGGTGCTCTTCGCCAATTCTTATGACGGCGACTTTGTAAACATCACCGAGACGGCTCCGGACGGAAAAGTCCAGTTGAAAGGCGAGGCGGTCACCTCCAATTTCAAGGCGCCTGAAAATCCCGCGGAGTTCTTGGGTATCACCGCCGGCGTTCGTCAGTGCCTTGTGGACAAATGTTTCACCCAGCCGGTGCAGGAAATCGTAAAAGATGCTCTTGAAGACGGGACGCCTGTGCTTGTTTACAAGGTCGGCTTCCCCGACCCGTGGGGCGAGCTGAACACGTATTACCTGTTCAAGATTCGCCAGGCCGACGAGATTATCGCTGAGATTGAATATATCTATGCAGGCAACAGACAAATGGTAATTCGCAGGGTTGTCAGCGAACAAGTTGACAGCCCGGGATATTCCTGGAACCTCGCCGAGCTTACCAGCAAAGAGCTTGCAGGTCAAACGCCGAGCGACGTCACCGTGGCCTCCGATGTCGCCATCGACAACGTTTCCATTAGGCATATGGTTGACAAGGCCGAGTTTGAGACGTACATCTTTGCGACCGACCCGAGCTGGACAAAGCAGCGAACTATTGTTGACGTGGTTGACCCGATGAATCCGCTGGCGAGAATGTTTGTGATTCTGTACACCGCCGAAGATGGCCGGCATGTGCTGCTCATCCAGTCCCCGACCAATAATAAATATCTGGCCACGGTGCTCAAGCAGGCGCAAGCACATGCAGAAGAGGCCAAAAAACAGGGACTTAACTGTGCCGAGTATGCTAATGGCTGCAAAGTGTATAAGAACACTGGCGGAGAGGACTTCTGGACCGACCTCTGTTTCAGAAACTGCGGCTTCGAGCCGGCAAAAGACCGCGTTGGCCTCATAGTCGAGACACCTGCGGGAACATACCCGATGATAGGAGTCAACGGCGCGTTGACCGAAGAAGAACTGGCAGGGCTGGTTAACTCACTGATACCTGCCAAGGAATACCAGGTAAAGTGATTTCAGAAACCGATGATACAAAAACGCCGTTGGACCAAAGACCCTGCGGCGTTTTTTTTATCAGATGCAGTCGACGGCGCGGCGAAGCTCGTCGCATACAATGGCAATATCGGCTTTGCTGAGATTATTGTAGAAAGGCAATGCGATAGTCCTGTCGGCGATTGCTTCGGTGATGGGGAAATCGCCTTCTTTGTAGCCGAAGCGTTCGACCATAAACGGCTGAAGGTGAACGGGCGTGAAGTAGTTGCTGACCTGGATACCCGCGTCGCGCATTGTTTGCAAAACCTTTTCCCGATGCTGACGTGTGAATCGGTCGGCGAGTTGAATAACAAAGACAAACCAGTTAACATCACAGCCGGCGGGTTCGGTCGGCACTATGAATCGGTCATCGCCGGCGAGAGTTTCCTGATACCATTTTGCGACCTGTTTGCGCCTAGTCTTCATTTCGTTGATTCTTGAAAGCTGCACAATCCCCAGGGTGCAGTTGATGTCGCTTAGCCGGTAGTTGAAGCCGAGCCGTTCGTGGCTGAGCCAGCCGGCGCCTTTACCCCTGCCCTGATTGCGCAGCGAAGCGCACATATCGGCTAACCTGTCATCATCGGTGAGAATCATTCCGCCTTCGCCGGTTGTTATCTGTTTATTGGGATAGAAGGCGAAGACGCTCATTTTGCCGAAGGTTCCGGCCTTTTTGCCGAACAGCTCCGAGCCGAGGGCCTCGCAGCTATCCTCAACGACGGTAAGCTTGTGCTTATCGGCAATTTGGCAGACCTTATCGAAGTCGGCGGGACTGCCGAAAACCTCAACGGGCATAATCGCCTTTGTTTTTTTTGTTATCCTGCGTTCAATTTTATTCGGGTCGATGTTCAAAGTAACGGGGTCGATATCAGCAAAGACGGGTTTGGCGCCTGCCATCAGAACGACGTTTGAAGTGGAAATGAAGGTAAAGGGTGTTGTGATTACTTCATCCCCCGGCCCGATGCCGAGGGCAAGCATACACAGATACAGGCCGCTTGTGCCGCTGTTGACGGCGACCGCCCGCTTAGTGCCTATGTAGTTCGCAAAGGCCTGCTCGAACTCGCCGAGCTTGGGGCCGAGCGAAAGGTTGGGGCCGTGAAGCACGTCAGCGACGGCCTGAACCTCTTTTTCAGTGATGTCCGGACGGGACAAATATATTCGCATAAAGGGCTCCTCACACGTCATTGATGATTATAGCCGACCTTGTCAGAACATCAATCATCGAAATTGGAAATGGAACTGTTTCGGCTTATAGGACGTAATAATAGAGGCGAAAGCCCGTATCAGGAACAAGGTTTGACAATGGTGCGGCTGACCTAAATAGCCCCCATTTTCAAGCCGATAAATCACTGGCGAATATTGAATTTGCGCTCTGCCGCTGCGACTCGCGTCGCAAGGCGCGGCAGCGGGCAAACGGGGATAAGAAAATGGCGAAAGGCAAAAACGTTCTGACGACAGGCGACGTGGCGAAAATTTGCAACGTTGCGCCCCGGACGGTCTCAAAGTGGTTCGACAGCGGCCAGTTGAAAGGTTACCGAATACCGGGCAGCAAGGACCGCCGGATTCCCGTCAACGAGCTGATTCGTTTTATGAAGCAGAACAATATGCCGGTGCCGGCGCTGCCCGTGGGCAGGATGCGCGTTGTGATAGTGGACAGCTCCACCGAGTCGGCGTCGGAGCTGGCGGAGATGCTGAAGGCAAAGTCCGACTACGAGGTCAAGGTGGTCAAAAACAACTTCGAGACCGGCACCGTAATTCAAAGGTTTGTGCCGCACGTCCTGCTTGTGAACCTGTTAGCCAAAGACATAGACGCCGCGGAAATCTGCAGGAACATCCGGGCGGACGAAGAGCTGCAGACCATCAGGATTATCGCCCTTGCCAACCACCTGGCAAGCAGCGAGGCGACGGCGCTGCTGCAGAAGGGTTTTGACGGTTATGTGTCTAAGCCCGATGACGTCTCGGAGGTCGTCAGGAAAATAGAGGAGGCAACTGCAATTATCTATTAGCGGTAAGCGACAGGTATATAGTCCGCCGTTCAAAGTTTCGTTGCCATTCGGACTATGGTGGGCATTTTGCGAAGGCGGCGAGGAAGAGCACAGCGGAGAGGTACCTGTTGCCACATCGGACAAGTTACCTTCGTTTTTTGCCTCGTCTGCTTCGACTTCGCTCAGGACGGGTTTGTTCGCGGCGTCTGCCGGCCCTTTCGATATGTCTGGCGTGTTTTTTCCCTTTGCCGACCCCCGGCGCACCTGCGCCGACAACAGGCACGATGGGCGCAAGATTCAACTGCCGGGCCGAGACGTTCACCGAGACGATGCGAACCTTCATTGGCTGGCCCAGGCAGACAAGCATACCCGTGTGCCTGCCGATAACGCAGCCGGCTTTCGGATTATATTGCCACTGGTCAGGCCCCAAATCCGCAAGTTGAACCAGGCCTTCAACACCTAATCGGCGTGACTGCACAAATACACCGAAATTGGTAAGCCCGGTAACAACGCAGTCAAGCTCCTCACCCACCTTGTCGGCAAGCATCTGCAAAATCAAGACCGTTTTCAGCTCGTTTTCAGCATCCTCTGCACGTTCTTCGGTGAAGGTGATATGCTTGCCAATCTCCGCCAACTCCTCCCTGTCCATCTGGACGCTGTCCGCTGAACGCTGTCCGCTAAGATAGCAATCGAGTGCGCGGTGAACCAGCAAATCCGCGTACCGGCGTATCGGGCTTGTGAAATGACAATATAGTTTCGAGGCAAGCGCATAATGGCCTATCTGCAAAGGCGAGTATCTCGCCTTTTCCATACTCCGCAGGACGACAATGTTCATTGCCAGCGAACAGTCCCTGCCCTTCACCGAATTGAGCAACTCCTGCAGCGCCCAGCGGTCGGGCACCTTCGGCAAATGCAAACCCAGCGCCCGCACTAATTGCGAAAGATTCTGCATTGTTAAATTATCCGGGTCAGGGTGAATGCGGCGCATAAAGGGGATAGTGTGCCGGTCAAGCAGGGTTGCCACCGCCTCGTTCGCTTCCACCATAAACATCTCGATTATCGTATGGGGGTAGCTGGTGTCCGCCGGGCAGCCATCGACCACCCTGCCAGACTCATCGAGCACAAGTTCGGTCTCCGGCAGGTCCAGGTGCAGCATACCGTCCCTGTCCCGCCTTTTCTCGATTATCCTCGCCAATGTCTCCATATCCTTTAACAGCGGCGCTACTTCCGGCTTGATGTCCTTTGTATGCCCTTTCAAGAACCTATCGACCTGCTGATAGGTAAGCCGTTGTGTTGAGCGTATGATGCTGTTGCGATAGCGGCGAGCCAGGATATTGCCCCGGTCGTCGTAAGTTATGTAGGCGCTTTTTACGAACCGCGGCTGGTCCGGCTGCAAGCTGCATACGCCGTTACTCAGCATCTCAGGCAGCATCGGTATAACTCTTCCGGGCAGATATATGCTGTTGCCGCGCTCCCGTGCTTCGGTGTCGAGCGGCGTATCCGGCGGCACAAAAAAACTCACGTCGGCGATGTGAACGCCGAGCAACCAGTTGCCCTGCGCGTCCTTTTCCAAGCTTATCGCATCATCGAAATCCTTGGCGTCCGGCGGGTCTATGGTAACGATGATTTTGCCGGTTATATCGTCCCTGCCCTCGATATCGGCGGAGTCAAATTCAGTGGCGGCCTTATGCGCCCGAAAAATGCAGGAATCGTTGAACTCGGCGGGCAAATGAAACTGATGTATTATCGAGCTTATCTCGCTTTCGTATCGCCCGGCCTTGCCAAGCACCTCAACAATCACCCCGCGGGCAAGATACTTTTCCGTGGGATATGAGAGTATCTCGACGACCACCTTGTCCTTGTCTTTGGCTGACTTGGCGGTTACGTCATCGACGGTTATGAGCTCGACAAAGCCGGCGCCGTCCGGCTGAACAATCCAGCCCTCGGGTTTCCTGAACAGCGTGCCGACGAACCTGTTGTGGCCGCGCTCTAAAATTTCAATTACCCTGCCGCTGTAACGCATCTGCGAGCCGCGTTTTGTCTTTTCGACGACCTTTGCGACCACGACGTCGCCGGTCATCGCCTCCAGGGTTTCGCCGGGCGGAATGAACAAATCAGCGTGGGCGCTCGCCTCCAGCGGCACCACGAACCCGAACCCCCTCGGATTTGCCCTGAAAGTTCCGGTGATTCGGCCCGAAAGGCCCGGCAGCCCGACCACACTGCCGTCGCCGATGATGACGTGGCCGGCGTGGTGAAGCTCATCGAACGCCAGCTTGAACTCAGCGTAATCCTCCGACTCGACGCCTAATACCCTGGCTAATTGGCCGACTTTGACCGGCTCATAGTCGGCGTGCTTCAACAGCTTTATAATCTTCTTCTTGTAAACCTCTCGCATTTTAACCACTAAGACACAAAGGCACTAATTTTTTTAATTTCACTTTGTGTCTTGGTGCCTTCGTGACTTCGTGGTTAGGACGAGGCCTTGGCTTTCAGTGCGTTGAGCCGTTTGGCAAGACGCGATTTCTTCCGAGCGGCGGTCCTTTTGTGCATTGTGCTGGTGGATGCGACCTTGTCCAATCGCTTGACAACCAGCCGATACTGTTCGCCTGCTGCCTGCACGTCTCCGCCGGCAAGTGCCGACTCAAAACGCTTTATCTGCCGTCTCACCCTGCTCTTACGCGCACGGTTAATCGTTCTCTTTTTAATGTTCTGCCGTATTCTTTTTTTTGCCGACAACGAATGCGCCACCTCAATCTCCTAAAATGTTACTGATATTGTTACTTTTGCTTCCGGCTATTTCGACCTGACTTACTTTGCTCCTGGGCTGTGTACCATATATACAAGTGATACAATGGATTAACAAACCTGCACTCACCATGTGCATCCCCAGCTTTCATAATACCCAGTTTCTTTACCTTGTTCAAGAAGTTATCCAGGTTCTTATACTCTTTATCAGATGCCTTCTCCTTAAGAAGCTCTCGGCGAGTAAAACTCACACCTATGGGCGTCTTCTGGCCCATTCGCAGAAGAATAGACCGGTATATCTCGTTTCTCAACACAGTTGCTACTTGCGCCCCGATATACTTCTTGCCCACGTTCCTCGCGGCCTCGAATATACCTTGTCTGGCGTCGGTGATATCTACTTGGTTGTCCGTATCCTGCCAGAAAACCGCATCTCCTACTTCGTGCATGAGCATAGGGTAGCCACCGGACATTCTAACCATTAGAGACAATGCTTCCTCGTCCAGCGTTACACTTTTCTTGCCAAAGGTCTTCGTAAAAAAGTCCCCTGACTCATCCTCGTTCATCACAGGAAGGTCCACGACATCAAAAATCCGCGCCACCGAGGGCTGGTGTTTCATAAGGTCTTCTCTGCGGTCGGGAATTCCCACCAATACCAACAACAAAGGAAGCGGCCTGTGCGAAGTTGCCAAACCATCGACAAAACTTTTCAAGAAGCGAGAGAACTCAGGCACGTCTGTAATTCCGTTAAGGTCGTCAAGTATCAAGAGCAAACCCTTCTTCCCATCCCGCTGTGTCTCATCATATATTTTGCGCAGCGCCGGCAGAAAGTTGTCCACCAAACCCCTCAAGTCGGATTTGTCATCTGTAAACTCAACTCCCACGCCGAACAGCGTCACATCCTTTATATATTTCTGAAAGATACCTCTTAACTTGTCAAACACCGTTTTCTCGACGCACCCCTCCATAAAGCTTTGAAAGACCGTTCGGGTCACGTCTTCCAAGCTTCGGGCGCTGCCCAGCGGGCAATGTGCTCCCACAAAACTATAGTCTTTCTCGGCTAAATATCTCGCAAAGCTGGCCAAAGAGCTCTTGCCAATCCCTCGCTCACCTGTAATAAAAATGTTCTCGTTTCTCCCCGATGCAGCCTGTCTGATGGCTCTCTCGAGTCTTTCAATCTCCTTATGGCGCGCGACAAAGTACTCAACCGGCACCGGCCTGCCGGGCGTAAATGGGCTCTCTTTGGTTTTGATATCCACCATTATTATTTACGACTCTAATCCCTGTTGCTGATAATGCCTGTGAGAAATCTACTTTGCCTCATTTCTCAGTTTGTCAACCCTTTGCGAAACGTCCTTATATCCGAAATCGAGCTGGGCGATTTTGCGGTACACCTCAAGGGCCTTTGCCTTGTCGCCCTGCTCTTCGTAACAGCGCCCAAGATTATACCGCAATTCCTTCGCAATGTCGTCATCTTTTATTTCATAAGCGTCGATGGCCTGGGTAAAGATATCCGCCGCATCCGTGAACCAGCCCTTCATAAAAAAGCAAAGCCCGATTTTATCCATCGCCGGTATCTTGTGCCTCGGGTCTCTTTGGGCCTCCTGAAGCAGCGGAATTGCCTCATCGTACCTCTTGTTGCGGATGAGACGCACAGCATATTCGTACTTGGCCTTGAGGTCCGTCGGATAATTCCTGACGCAAAGCTCGTAGTGCTCCAGCTCCGCCTTGTTCAACTGGCCCATCAAACCGGCGTGGCGTGACCTGGCGACGCTGTCGTTGGGATTGGCCTCGAACAACGCTTCTGCCTCCCTTGCCTGCCGTTTCAACTGGCTGATGCGAACCAGCCCGGCACGTTCCTTGAAGCTGAAATCCTGCCTTTTTCTGTAAGCATCCTCCAGCAGGTTTATCGCTTCCTCTTCGGCCTGGTCTGTACCCAAATCAGTCAATGCCGCGGCCAATTTGAAGATACTCGGCGCCGACTCAGGTTCTTCCGCGTATTCTTCTCTCGCTAACTCTACTGCCGAAATACGGTAATCCTCCGTCTTGACAACCGCCTCCTGGGATTGCAGTTTCTCCTGTGCTTCGCGGTTCTTGATGGACTCGCGGAAGTCGCCCTGCCGGTCGTATTTGCCTCGGGAAACGGTCATCTCGGCGGAAAGCCGCTGGGCCTCATCGGCAATCTCAGCGTCGTCGGGGCGCATCCTCGCTGCATACTGGCAGGCGGCAATCGCCCTGTCCCACAGACCCATAGCATCGTATGAGTCCTTCAACAACAAATACGTCTGAACGGACGGGGACTGCGACGCATTATTTGCCGCGAACAGCAAGTCCGCCATCCACTTTGCAGTTTGCTTGTAGCCGCCGGCCACCGCCGCCTTGAGCATCGCCTCGGCGTATGGCAAATGGTCGGGGTCTTTGGCCAAAAGATACTCGGCATTGAGCATCTGTTCGAGGGGGGGCTTGCTGTGAAGATGTTTTATGCGTTCGAGCATCGAGGGCTTTTTGCCGCCTTTTACCTGCCGGCCAAGGGCAAGCTCCCGAAGCGGCAGATGCCCGTACTGGAGCGCATCGGGGTCACAATGCAGCCCCTCGATGTACAAACCTATCGCATAGTCGAAGTTGCCTGCTGCCGCCGCCTCGCTGGCTTTGTCAAAAAACAGCTTCGCCTTGGCACATCTTTCTTTGTCCTCTGGCATCGGCCTTCCCCGAAAAACTACTCTTGGAACAATCCCGGTTAACCATCCTAATCTTCGGCCAAAATATGTCAACAAATAAGTCCGCCGCGGCGGATAAATGCTTGTATTCTAACGCGAACTTTGCTATAAACCGAGACGTCTTAAACCAGATTGATGGAGAATATAATATGCTTACAGCCCTTGAACAGTATGACCCGCAAATCTATGAACTGGTAAGGCAGGAAGGCGCCAGGCAGAGCGCCTGCGTCCGGCTTATCCCATCCGAAAACTATGTCTCCAAGGCGGTTATGCAGGCAAGCGCAAGCTGCCTGACCAACAAATACGCCGAGGGCTACCCCGGTAAAAGGTACTACGAGGGACAGCAGGTGACCGACCTGATTGAGACGCTTGCACAGCAGCGGGCCAAGAAGATATTCAAGGCCGACCACGCCAATGTCCAGCCATATTCCGGCTCGGTGGCGAATCTGGCGGCGTATCTTGCTTTGGCACAGCCCGGCGACACGATTATGGGGCTGGCGCTGCCGCACGGCGGACACCTTACCCACGGCTGGAAGGTCAGTGTTACGGGCAAGATATTCAAGTCGATGCAATACGGCGTCAGCCCCGACACCGGCAGATTTGACTACGACCAGATAAGGGACTTGGCAAAAAAGAACAAACCAAAAATCATTATCTCAGGTTGCACCGCTTACCCGAGAGAGATTGACTTCGAGATATTCGGCGACATCGCCAAAGAAGTCGGGGCATATCACGTAAGTGACATTGCGCACATTGCCGGCCTCGTGGTCGCCGGCATCCACAAAAGCCCGGTCCCCCACGCCGACATCGTCTCAACAACCACGCATAAGACCCTGCGAGGTCCCCGCGGTGGTATGCTGCTCTGTAAGGCCGAACACGCCAAAAATGTCGACAAATCCGTCTTCCCCGGTTTGCAGGGCGGACCTCATATGCACACCATTACCGCCATTGCAGTGGCCCTTGCCGAGGCCGACACACCTGAGTTCGCCGCATACGCGAAGCAGATTGTCAAAAACGCAAGGGCGATGGCTGAGAAGCTCCTCGAATCCGGCTTCAACCTTGTCTCCGGCGGCACCGATAACCACCTTATACTCATCGATTTGAGGAACAAGAATATCCCCGGCAAGAAACTGGCAAAGGCGCTGGACAGAGCCAGAATCGTCGCCAATTACAACACCGTGCCCAACGACCCCGCCCCGCCGGCCAACCCGAGCGGCTTGCGCATCGGAACACCGGCCATAACCACGCGCGGTATGAAGGAAGAACAGGCCGGACAAATCGCCGGGTTCATAAGCAAAGTAGCCGAAAACATCGACAATGAATCCGTCATCGAGCAGATCGCAAAAGACGTGCTGTTGCTGTGCTCACAGTTCCCGGTGCCGGAGCATTTCATAATTCCAGGCAAAAACAGCCGCGTAATCGGCGATTGATAATTGATTATTGATAATTGGCTTCGAATGGCTCAATCGAGCCGCAGTTGCGATTTGCAAATAATCAATCATCAATAATCAATAAAAAATGGATGTATGCAGGGATGCGCGAGAGTCCACTTAAAACAGCGATTTTGGGCCTCGATGACGCGGGCAGATTGCTGCTCGAAGCGGCACAGGGGCTGGACTATTTCACCATAGTGGCGGTCGCGGACAGCGATACGAACCTGGCGCAGCAGCAGGCAGGCCTGTATAACTGTGCCGCCTACGACGATTACCGCCAGATGATAATGCAAAATCAGCTCGACTGTTTGCTTGTCGCTGCGCCCCTCCATAGCTGCGCCGAACATCTCAGAACAGCAATAAAAAAGAAGTTTAATATCCTCAAACTTCCGCCCCTGTCGCGGAATTTCAGCGAGGCGGCGGAATTCGTCAAGCTCGCACAGGACCAGGAGGTTGGTCTGGCCGTCGCAAACCTCGGCAGGCTCGCTAAACCCGCCCTGGCAATGAAAAGCTTCGTCCTGCAAAATTCCACCGAGCAGCCCTTCTTTATCCTTGCCGCCGCCTCCGGAGGGCCACAGGCAAAATGGCGCAACGACCCCGTCCTTGCCGGAGGCGGTGTAGTTCTGTATGACTGCTGGGATATAATCGACCAGATAACGTGGAACTTCGGCATACCACAGCAGGTTTACTGTGTCGTCAGCAGCACCGCCACGGACAGGCAGCAGCGGCTTTACCTGACGGAGGATAGCGCGATTGTCACTATGAAATTCAGCGATTGCCTTTCGGGCAGCATCCTCGCGGGCAGGGCAGCCGACGCACCAGGCAAAGGGCCGCAAAAATGGTTAATCGCACACGGCCAGGATAAGCTGATAAGGTTCGACGACAAAAACTTCGAGGTTACAGATTCGCTCGGCCAGCGCCTCCAACAGGACAATTTCGACGACGATTCGCTCAGCAGGATGAAAAAGACGCTGGAGAATTTCGGCTCTAATCTGCTGTGGCCCGACAACAACCCCCTTGTCAGCGCTGCGGCAGACAATCTGAAGAATATGGCCGTCATCGAAGCCGCATATCTGTCTGCGCGGACGGGTATGCCTGAAGAGCCCGGCAGAATACTCAAAATCGCGTAGATATGCTTCGGCAAAACCGGCTGGCGCAATTCTTGGGGGTCAACCTCTTATCTTGTCTCGTCACGGCGAAGCGCCGAGCCGGAGCCGGGCGAGCACAAGACGCTCGTAATCTTCCTTCCCGACCTTTGTCCCCGCGATGCTGTTAAAATAACGGGTTTGAATCCTCGCCCGCAGGTAATCCACGCGGTTTTCCGGAGAAGGATGCGTGGAGAGAAATTCAACCATCCTGATTGTCTGCTCATTTTCCAGCATCTGCATTGTCTCGACCATACCGTGGGGGTTGTAACCAGCCCTGACCATATAATCCAGCCCCCCCAGGTCCGCCGTCTTTTCGTCCTCCCTGCTGTATCGAAGCGACAGTATCTGACGGGTAAGCTCCGCGACGGTCTGCGCACCCTGTGAGGAGGTTTGCGACATAGCCGCGGTAAACAGTATATCCATACCAATCTGCTTGCTCATCATATTCGAGGTGTCCCTGGCAACGACGTGGACAACCTCGTGGGCCAATATGCCGGCCAACTGCGCCTCGCTTTTGAGTTTCACAAGCAATCCTTTTGTGATGAAGATATATCCGCCCGGCAAAGCGAGGGCGTTTATCGACTTGTCTTTGACCGCGACAAAATGATACTCAAAATCCGGTCTGTGGCTGACCCTGGCGACCTTCTGGCCTATGCTCTTGATGTAATTCTGCACGGCCAGGTCTTCGATTTTGCCTTTAAGCTCCTTTTCTACCTCCGGCGCATATTGTTGGCCTATCGCTATGTCCTGCTGGTCGGGGAAAAACATCAGTTCTTCTTGGCCTGTTATAGGATTAACCGCGCAGCCGGCCGATAAACATAAGCCGCAGATTACCGCGAGCAAGGCGAGCTTTCGCAGCATGCGGTGAGGACATCCCGCCAAGCTTGGTCTAAGTCCCTGTCGAATCCACATAAACAGCCCTTCGACTGTGAAGAAGTTTTGTTTGCAAAGTTCAGTCACATCCATTATAAGTGCATTTCCTTTTTTTGGCAGTCAAAATTATGGCGCAGCAGGAGCCCTGCGACCACTGTGGCGAGAAGCAGCGTTGCCGAGAGGCCTTTAGGCAGTTGGGCAATGCACAAGGGCGACCTATCGTTCGCAACGTCCTTGCGGCCTTCGTGCTGCCGCTTGTGGTTTTCATCGGCGCCTTGTCGGTTGCACAACAGCTTCTGGCAAAGCGTGTCGAGTCAGTTGAGTTGCGGACGGCACTTGCGGTTTTGCCGGCCTTTGGCGCGGCTTTGATTTGTGCGATGGCTGCCAGTATGGTTAGCAAGCGGCTTGGCAGGAAATGAATATGCCGAGACGAATATGAACGTGGTTACGACAATTCGAGCCGGTTTCCCCGGCGGGGTGCATCCTCCGGAAAAAAAGGAATTGACCTGCGACAGTTCGATTCAGCCGGGGCCGGCGGTCAGGCAGGCGGTGGTAATGCTCAGCCAGCACACAGGTGCTGTCTGCAAGCCGACCGTTACCGAGGGCGGCCTCGTGCAGGCGGGTCAGCTCATCGGCGACTCCGATGCCTTCATATCGGCTCCCGTGCACTCACCCATCGACGGGCGGGTGGCGCAAATCGCCTTACAGTCGCACCCGGTTCTCGGAAGGGCCCTGGCGGTTATTATCGAGCCGCACGCCGCAATCCCGATAAAAAAACCTCGACCTAAGGCACAGGAGCTTTTCCCTGCTGATTTGGACCTCGAAAGATACACACCGCAGCAGATATGCCAGGCGGTGCGAAAGGCAGGCATCGTGGGCCTCGGTGGGGCGGGGTTTCCAACGGCAGTGAAACTCGAACCCAACCCAGAGCGGCCAAAAAAGATGATGATTATCAAAGGTTGTGAGTGTGAAAACTACATAACCTGCGACTACCGCATAATGATGGAATGGGCCGGCCAGATAATCGCAGGAATCAAACTCGCCCGCAAGGCGGCCGGCCGGCCGAACGTCGTGATAGCCGTCGAAGACAATAAGCCCGCAGCCGTAGAGGTTCTCGATAATGCCTTGAGAAGCACGCCGGGTTGTGAGGACATCAAAGTCATCACCCTCAGGACAAAGTACCCACAGGGCGGCGAACGGCAGATCATAAAAGCCGTCCTCGACCGCTATGTCCCCACAGGCGGAATACCCCCTATGATAGGAGTGGTCGTGCTCAACGTGGCGACGGCGGCGGCAATCGCAGATGCCGTGCTGCTCGGCTCGCCTCTCACACACCGCGTCGTTACGGTAACCGGCGAAGCCATCACCAAACCGGGCAATTACTATGTGGCGGTGGGCACGCCGATAAAAGAGCTGATAGAATTTTGTGGAGGTGTAACGCAGCCGAGCGCAAAGGTGGTCGTCGGCGGCCCGATGATGGGTATTGCGATTGCGGATTTGTCGATGCCCGTCACCAAGACCACCGGTGCGGTTACAATCCTGACCAAAGAGCAGATTGGCAGAGTAAAGTTTGCCCGCCGACAGACGGCCTGCATCCACTGCGGAAGGTGTTTGCAGGTCTGTCCCGAACGGCTAAACCCGACAAGAATCGCGCACGCCGTAAAGAAAAACCTCTGGGACATCGCACAAAGCTACTTCATAACCGCCTGCACTGAATGCGGCTGCTGCAGTTATATCTGCCCGGCGAATATCGAGCTTACCGGGCATATCAGAACCGGCAAAATCTACCTTGCCAGACAGAAAAAACTTATGCCGGAATAAGGTTGGTCGCTGTGATAGTGAGAACATAGATGCTCAGCAAGATAACAGTTTCGTGTGCGCCTCATATCGGCGGGCCTTACTCGACCCGCCGGGTGATGGTCGATGTGATAATCGCTCTCGTTCCCGCGATGCTGGCGGGCTGTTACTTTTTCCGCGGCTACGCGTTAGTGCTCATACCGACCTGCGTCTTGTCCTGTGTCGTTGCCGAATGGGTTTGTAATCTGCTTCGCAAAAAAGAGAAGCCGCTCGAATCGCTGGGTGACTTCAGTGCGGTTATCACCGGTATCATCCTCGCATTGTCGCTGCCGCCTGCAATGCCATTCTGGGCGGCCATTATCGGCAGCGTCTTTGCCATTGCCGTCGGAAAAATGGTCTTCGGCGGATTAGGGGCAAATGTCTTCAACCCCGCTATGGTGGGAAGGGCGTTCCTGACGGCTTCTTTCGGGATGCTGATGACCACCTGGACCGTTCCCGCAACGATTGACCCCGGTTTGCCAAAAGTTTCGGCCAATATGCCGGATGCGATAACCCAGGCGACCCCGCTTGCCTGGAGCAAACAGGCAATAAAAAACAAGCCGGCTAAAACCACACATCCCGCACACGTTGACAATACCATCGCCGGACGAGCGGGTTTTGTGAATGCACAGTTGAAGGATTTATTCGTCGGCTCAACAAGCGGCTGCCTCGGTGAAACAAGCAAACTTGCAATCCTGCTGGGCGCTATTTATCTTTTGGTTAGACAGGTCATCAACTGGCGAATATCCCTGGCCGTGCTGCTGGCGACATTTGTCTTCGGCTCGATAGGATACCTTGCAAACCATTCGGCCTATATCTCACCGGTTGCTCACCTGGCAAGCGGCGGCATATTGTTAGGCGCGTTCTTTATCGCAACCGACCCTGTTACGGCACCCCTGACCAACAAAGGCGCCTGGCTCTTCGGCGCGGGAATCGGCGCTTTGACCATTCTGATTAGGGTCGTCGGCGAGTATCCGGAAGGCGTAATGTATGCGGTTTTGATTATGAACGCCTTCACGCCGCTCATTGACCGGCTCTTCAGAGTCGTGCCGGTGGGGGGTAAGCCCAATGTCTAAAATTAAATACTTCATACAGCAATCCTGGCTGCTCATAGCATCGTCACTGTTTTTCGGGCTTCTGCTCGCAATAGCTGATGCCGCCTGGGCCCCGATGATAGAGGCGAACAAAACCAAAGAACTTGACAACCTTATGGCCGAGCTGCTGCCCGACGCTAAAAAATTCCAGCTCGTAGGACAATTTCAGATTGAATCCCCTTCCCGGCAAAGCGAACAAATAAACCTCTATAAAGGCGTCTCCGCCTCGGGACAAAACACGGGATGGGCCTTCAATGCCTCCGGCTTCGGCTTCGGCGGCGAAATCGAGCTTGTCGTCGCCATCGATAATGACTTCAAAAAAATCGCAGGATTCAAGGTCCTGTCGAGCATCGAGACACCGGGATTCGGCGACCAGATTAAACTGTCCTGGTATCGCGGCCAGTTCATCGGCGCACCGGCTGAGCAGCTACAACTCGAAAGGACCGGCAATCCCGAAAAAATCGATGACCAGATTGTCGCAATCACCGGCGCCACTATTTCCAGCCAGGCCGTCGTTAACATTATAAACAATACACTGCTGCCGTTAAGAACACAGATGCAGCAGAAGGGACTGCTGACCGGTGGAAACTGAAACGAAACCTGCAATGTCCGTCTATAAACAATCGCTAACGGCAGGGTTGTGGCGTGAAAATCCCACCTTTCGCCTCCTTCTCGGAATGTGCCCCACGCTGGCCGTCACCGCGGCCCTCAAACCCGCCCTGACTATGAGTGTCGCCGTCATCTTCGTGCTTATCTGCAGCAACGTTGTCATCAGCAGCATACGTCACCTGCTCAAGCCCCACCTTAGAATCCTGATGTTCACCCTCATAATCGCGTCGTTTGTCACCATAGCGGACCTGTTCCTCAAGGCGTATCTTCCCAATATGAGCGAAGCGCTCGGCCCATACGTCCCTCTTATCATCGTCAACTGCATCATTATGTGCAGGGCCGAGGCCTGCGCAAGCAAAAATGGTCTTGTCATCAGTATTCTCGACGCCCTCGGTATGGGCGCCGGCTTCACCATCTCGCTCTGCGTCCTCGGCGTCATAAGGGAAATCCTTTCGACCGGCGCCGTCTGGGAAATCCCCGTTATGCCGAAATCCTTCGTCCCCTGGGCGGCGTTAAGAATGCCCGTCGGCGCATTTATTACGCTCGGGCTGCTCATAGCCCTTATGAACCTGATTATCAAAAAGAGAGCAACCACCGCAGCATAAAAAGGCAAAAAAATGGAAACGTTCGTAACTTTATTGCTGGCATTTATATCCGTAGTCGTAATAAACAACCTGGTCTTTTCCAAGTTCCTCGGCATTTGCCCCTACCTCGGCGTCTCAGGCAGAATCGATATGGCGTTCGGTATGGGACTCGCCGTTACTTTCGTCACGGCACTGTCGGGCACACTCACCTTTCTTCTCGACCACTTCGTTCTCGTGCCCCTGCATCTCGAAGTTACACGTTATGTCTGCTACATCCTTGTCATCGCCGGAGCGGTCCAGCTTGTCGAAATGTATCTTAGAAAATTCTTTCCCTCCCTTTATGACAGTTTTGGAATCTTTCTGCCTCTCATCACGACCAACTGCGCGATTCTCGGCCTGTGTCTGTTTCTCAATATCTGGGGTATCGACAACGTCGTCGAGGCCTCCGTCGTCAGTTTCGGCGCAGGTATTGGATTCACAATGGCGATATGTATAATGGCCGGCATCAGAGAAGACCTCGAGCTGGCGGATGTCCCCGAAGTCTTCAAAGGCGCCCCCATTACCCTCGTGACCGCCGGCCTGCTCGCACTGGCATTTATGGGATTCGCGGGAATGGTAAAGTAAAATTACAAATGACAAAACCGAAATCACAAGCAAATTCCAATGACCAGAGACCAAAATTCCAAACTTATGACTTGGAGGAAAGAACCTTCCAGTTTGCCAAAAGGGTCAGGGCATTCGTAAAGAAACTGCCCAGAACTATCTCAAATATGAGGGACTCCGGACAACTGGTTGATGCCTCAGGGTCCGTTGGTGCAAACTACATTGAAGCCAATGAATCGCTGGGGAAGAAAGATTTTCTGATGCACCTGAGAATATCTTTGAAAGAAGCAAAGGAGAGCCGCTATTGGCTGCGGTTGGTTGATACCGGCAATGATGTCGATTTGGAGAGTGAACGAGGTTGGCTAATCCAGGAAGCCACTGAGTTGACGAACATCTTCGCCTCCATTGCAAACAAGAGCCGATGAGTATTTATGTGTTTGGGATTGTGTTTGAGATTTGTAATTTGAGTTTTGGAATTCGTTTGAAATTTGTTTTTTGTTATTTGTGGTTTATGGTTTTGGCCGAACTTTAGATAAGATTTTTAGGTAATTGAAAAAATGACTGTTGCCAATATAGCTGAGCTTTGGGGCGCCGCCTGGCACGCGGGCCTGATAATGTTCGTCCTTGCGCTCGCTTTTGCAATCGCCCTTCTGATTGCATCCGAAAAGCTCAAGGTCACCGTCGACCCGAAAATCGACCAGGTCCACCAAATCCTTCCGCACCTTGACTGCGGCGCCTGCGGCTTCCCCGGCTGCTCGCAGTATGCAAAAGCCGTTATCTCAAATCCCGGTCTTATTGGTCGCTGCGCACCGGGCGGGCTAAAAGCAGCCGAGGCGATTGGAAAAGTCCTCAACCTTCAAGTCAGCGATTCAGGCCCCATCAAAAGACCCATCATTCACTGCCGTGCCAGAACCGAGGACAAAACCTTCTACGCCATTTACCAGGGCATTCAAACCTGCATCTCCGCCAACGCCCTTGCCAACGTCCAGGCCTGCAGATTTGGCTGCCTCGGCTTCGGTGACTGCGTCCGCGCCTGCAAATTCGATGCCCTCCACATCATCGACGGCCTCGCTGTTGTTGACTACAAAAAGTGCACCGGCTGCGCCGCCTGCTCCCGCGCCTGTGTGCGAAACCTCATCGAAATGGTCCCGTTCAATAGTGAGAATATGATGTCAGTCGCCTGCAGCAGCAAAGAAACAGGCAAAGTTACCCGCTCAATGTGCGCGGTCGGCTGCATCGGCTGTTCCCTGTGCGTCAAACAATCTGACTTGTTCAAGGTCGAGGAGAACCTGGCCCGGCTCGATTACACAAAATACAAACCTTCACCCCAGACGGAAACTGCTATGGCAAAATGCCCGACAGGCGTCATCGTTTACCGCGGCCCAACCGCCCCCGCTCCTCGCCAGCCAAAACAAAAGGTCGCCGCACCCGCATAGATTTTCAATTTATTATTTACTATTTACTATTTTCAGCTTACTATTTATTATCCCAGCGCGCCCCCGATGAAACCGGGGCAAATTGAAAATCGAAAATCAAAAATTGAAAATCGTCTCGCCAACGTAGCTCAATGGCAGAGCTCCGGTTTTGTAAACCGCGACCAAAAACAAGATAACCACTTACAAAATCAACACTTACAGCAAACCAAAAAAGATGTCTTGGCGTCTTGCTTGGCGCTTTTATCCGAAAAATACCCCGATTTAGCTCTTGTCGTCGAACACTGGCCTGACCTGCCGGAGAGTTTCAAAACCACTATCAAAACGCTAATTCAATCGCATAAAGGAAAAAAGTAAATGAGAGATATTAGCAGGCGAATTGAGAACGCAGAAAAGAAGCTAAATCTAAGCGAAAAACCAGTAACGATTCAGATTGTCTGCTTCGGTGGCGAATTACCGCCTGACCGGACAGAAGGAAATACAACCCTTCACTTTGTTAGGTATGAAAAGAGGGCAAAATGAGGGATATGCACAAACGAGTCGAGAAGGCAGAAAGAACGCTTGGTATGGGTAATAATCAGAGGAAACCCGATGTTATTTGCATAAATGAACGAATGGCTGACGAACCTGAAACCCGCCTGCCGGAAAATGTCGAGGAATGGCTGGCGTATCAGAAACAGATTCAGAATGACCCAGACCGTAACCTAATCGTTTTGTTTGCATCCGATGAACCGAAGGCCAGAGAATTGCAAAAAGCAACGAAAAGCAACTAAAAACAACCGAAAATTGAAAAATGAACCGGTAAAATGGGGAAAGCTAAGGACAAACCAGCACTAACAGAACGGCAGCTTAAAGCGATACCGCACTTGGTAAGCTGCCCCACATATACTGAGGGCTGTGAAAAGGCAAAGATAAACAAAACTACGCTTTACAAATGGCTAAAAGAGCCGGCGTTCAAAGCTGAGCTTGACCGGCAACGGGACGAAATAGCTGCTGAGGCGTTTGGCATACTATCGCAGAGCTTGACTAAAGCAGTTGAAACTCTTGTCGATTTATTAGATAACAACGATGCTCGACTGAAAAGGTTGGCGGCTAAGGACGTTGTCGATTTTATTATCCGGCATAAGGAAAATGAGGACTTAGACAGGCGGCTGACAGAAATTGAAAAACGGTTAGCGGAAAAGGATATATAATCTTGTGTATCCCGCTGGCACGGCTACTTTGGTTAGCTTGGCCTGTTTTTGGTTCTCAATGTAATAATAACACCGAAAGGGATAACGGCAGCAA